>CAYYVO010000180.1:3142-4909 GCA_964475175.1 uncultured Dehalococcoidaceae bacterium
CCGCGCGGGTAGCTCCAGTCTAATGCCTCTTTATCGCAGATAACCAGGCAGGTGCCGCATTCCAGGCAGCTCTCGTACACGATGCTCAGCAATTGCGTTTCTTCATCCCAGGTATAGCAGTTGGCCGGGCACGCAGCAACACAGGCGCGGTGGTCGCAGGATTTGCAGATTTCCTTATCGACGACGATGTGCGGCTGGTCGTCGACCTGGAACTGCGTCAGCTGAGTCAGGTCTTCTATGTTCATAATAACGCCCTGCCTATTTTTATACCGTCGGCTATCAGGTCTTTCAGCCCGATTCTTTTCAATGCCTCTTTCCGGGCGAGGCTCAGCAGCTTCGACCTCGGCATGCCGTCGACCCGGTAGAGCTTTTCCATAACGCCCGCAAGTACCTGCGGGTAAGTCTGAAATAGCCGTTGCAGGTGCATCATGCCGGCAGCGTTCTTAAACGTCTTCATGTCCTTCATGATAAAGCTGCTGTCCAGTCGCTTCTTATACGCCGAAAGCGTCCGCGCGGAAAAGTCACCCGCATTTAAGGCTTCGATAGCCGTCTCGGCGGCCAGCACGCCCGATGTCATCGCCAGGTTGATGCCTTCCAGGTTGATGCCATTGGTGTAGCACAGTCCGGCTGCGTCTCCGGCGACCATGAGGCCGTCGGTATAGACCCGCGGCATAGCCCTGATGCCACCCTCCGGAATCAGGTGCGACGAGTACTCCAGCGGTTCCCCGCCCTTGACAAGTCGCCTGACCTGCGGGTGCTGTAGAAAGTCGTCGAGGACATCATAGGGAGTTTTACCTGAAGCCTTCAGGGAGTCGAGATGGACTACCATACCCACGGATACGCTCTGGCGGTTGGTATAGAGAAAGCCGCCGCCCCGCATCCCGGCAGTCGTCCCTATGAAAGAGATATCCGCCCCCTCGTCCCGCACCAGGTGAAAACGCTCGTTGATGGTCTCCTCGGGCAGGCCGAGCAGCAGCTTGATGCCCACGCCCATATCTCCGGCTTTCAAATCTCCCCGCAGCCCTGCCTTTTCCGCCATGAAGGAGAGGACGCCGTCGGCGGCAACGACGATATTGCCCCGCAGCTCCCCCTCCCGCCCCTTCACGGTTACACCAGAGATACGATTATCTTTAACGAAAACATCTTCGGCGGTGCAGTCGCTGAGCAGCAACGCCCCCGCCTTAACCGCCTCCCCGGCCAACCAGCTATCGAAGGCCGGACGGAAGACGGTATAGCCGTTGTACGGCGGATTATCAAAATTCTCATTTTCAAAGCTCATGGAAACGGTGGAATCCGCTGTCATGAAGGCCAGCACTTTTCTATAGACGTGCCGCTCCACCGGTGCTTTTTCCCAGAATCCAGGGAGGATTTCGTTCAGGACGGGGGTGTTGTGCAGCAGTCCGCCGAACATATTCTTGGCACCGGGGTATTTGCCACGCTCCACCATGACAACATTCAGTCCGGCCCTTGACAGCTTCAGGGCGGCCATACTCCCGGCCGGCCCCGCCCCCACCACGATTACATCAAAGAATTTCGCCATTTGCTTTTGCTTGTTTGATTCTCTCTATAAGTTTCGGCAGGACTTCTTTAAGGTCGGCCGCTACACCCGCATCCGAGCTTTGAAAAATAGCTGCCTGCGGGTCGCGGTTGACGGCGACTATTTTGCCTGATTCCTGGATGCCGCCGACGTGATGGCTGGCCCCGGAGATGCCCAGAGCCAGGTTGAAATCCGGACTGACCACCTTGCCTGTCTGCCCGATCATACGC
>CAYYVO010000181.1:0-1273 GCA_964475175.1 uncultured Dehalococcoidaceae bacterium
ATATAAATAGTTACCCTTCCGGTTATGAGATTGTATAATGCCTAATATTAAGAATAAAAATCGAGAATGATGATGAGTCTTTCAGCAATCGTTCATGGTGAGTCTGTCGAACCATAGCGGTATACATACAAAGCCCTTCGACAGGCTCAGGGCGAGCGATGACAGACGTGTTTTACTCATTGCAAAAAGACTCAAAGAACTATGATGGTATTTTCTTCCTTATTGAAAGTATAATAAATAGACAGGTTGATATCAAACGGGGAGACTGTAGTGAAAGAAACGCGGCTGTTAAGCTGGAACGTTAACGGCATCCGGGCTGTGAAGGGGAAAGGATTCCTGGAGTGGTTTTACAAAGACTCACCGGATATTCTCTGCCTCCAGGAGACGAAGGCTCAACCCTACCAGCTCGATGCCGACCTCAAAGAACCGGCGGGCTATCATGCCTACTGGAACTACCCGGAGAGGAAAGGCTACAGCGGCGTGGCCACTTTTACTAAAAAGGAACCGCATGACGTCACCTATGATTTCGGTAATACGAGCATTGATATCGAGGGGCGTGTAATCATCAGCGAGTATCCAGAGTTCACCCTCATGAATATCTATTTCCCCAACGGCAAGATGGGCCCGGAAAGGCTTGAATACAAGATGACTTTCTACGATGTATTCCTTGAGTACGCCGATTCTTTGAAAGCAGGCGGTAAGAAGCTGGTTATCTGCGGCGATGTCAATACCGCCCATAAAGAGATAGACCTTGCCCGTCCCAAAGAGAATTCTAAAATTTCCGGTTTCCTGCCCGAGGAGAGGGCCTGGATGGACAAGTTCGTGGCGCACGGCTACGTGGATACGTTCCGCCACTTCAACAAGGAACCGGAACAGTACAGCTGGTGGGACTTTAAATCGAGGGCGCGGGAGAGGAATGTCGGCTGGAGAATCGATTACTTTTTCGTGAGCGAGAACCTGCTGCCTTCGGTTTCCAGTGCCTTCATCATGCCCGATGTTATGGGCTCCGACCACTGCCCGGTGGGAATTGTTCTGAAGACGGACTAGCCTGCCTCCCACCCTTCGACAAGCTCAGGGTGAGTGGTTAATAATACAGTCTGTTGTTCAGATCTCTCGGAGAGTACTCTTTAAAACGCTCGTGGTGAGCCCGTCGAACCACCCTTCGACAAGCTCAGGATAAGCGTGTATGATTAACCCCCTTTAAAAACCCTCACGCCCGTCGTTTTCGAGTCGCTTCAAGTCCTTTAATAACATCAAAGAAATCGGTAAAAGT
>CAYYVO010000181.1:1373-4906 GCA_964475175.1 uncultured Dehalococcoidaceae bacterium
GTCGTTTTCGAGTCGCTTCAAGTCCTTTAATAACATCAAAGAAATCGGTAAAAGTTTCACACTCGATATTCTCCGCACGGCACCGCTCCAATAAATCCCCTATGGCAAAAACATGTCCGGCTAATCGCGCCGGATAGATATCCGACATACCGTCGCCGATATAGACAACGTCATAGCCCTGCTGTATAAGCAACTTTGTGTAGGCTTCTTTAAAGCCATCATCCATCTCGTTACCGTCCGGGCCGATGTATCTTGCTTTCATACCTTCCGGGCTGAACTCGTTCGCGCATGCGTGGACTTCGATGCCGTCAATGCCGAGTTTTTCCAGTACAACCTCGATATAGAACGTCAGGCCATTGCTGACGATGACCGTCTTATAGTCATTTTGGGAGCAGTAGTCTATCAGCTCTTTAAAGCCGGGACGTATTTTTACATCGGTGTTTAGCACTAAATCGGTCATGGTCTGCCGGTCCGCCTTTATCATGCCGAAGGTTGTTTTACTGAAAGTGCCGACAGATATCCGGCCTTCCGTATATTCGTTGAGGTATTTTCTCCATTGGTCGCCGGCATAGGTATCCAGCAGGAGATAGCTTATATCATCTATAGTGACGGTGCCATCGAAATCTATCTGGACGGCTGTTTTCATTATTATGGCATAATCCTCATGCTATTTTTTCTAATCCCCTGATGACATCATAGAAACTCTCGAAGGGGATATAATCGATGTTTTCCCGTAGGCAAAGTTTTTGCAGGGCATCGGCAGCAAAAACGTAATGAGACCGACGGGCTACCGGGACATCGGTTACGCTGTCGCCAATACAGACGACGCTATATCCCCGGGCTTTCAGCATTTCCGTATACGATTCTTTAAAGTCAGCTCCCGCAACGCTGCCGTCCGGTCCCGTATATTCCAGTTTCAAGCCATCGGGACTGAACCGGTTCTCTGCAGCAATTACATCAACGCCGTTAATACCGAGTTTTCCAAGGATTGCGTCGATATAGAAGACGAGGCCGTTGCTGACGATGCTGAAATGATAGTCCTTTTCCTTACAATACCCCCAAAAATCCGCAAAGCCGTCGCGGACTTTTACGCGGCCATCACTCAAGATATACTCTGTCATGGTGCGTTCGTCGGCCCTGATGAGGGAAAAGCACTTTTTCATGCAGTCGGTCACCGACATCCGTTCGTCATTGAACTCATCGACGATTTTACTCCAGCTATTATCGGCGAACTCTTTAAGTAAAAGGTGGCTTACTTCTCCTACGGTAACCGTACCGTCAAAATCGCATTGAATCGCCAGTTTCATTATCTGGATGAACCTCTTTCCAGTCGGGGTCTACCAGATTCAATATATCGGATGCGACTCAATGCGGTCAAGCCTGGCGTTTGGAAAAACCATGTCCCGATGTTAGAATGAACTCGGGAGGCATTTACATTGGTACGTTACTATATCGGCACTTCCGGCTGGCACTATGACGACTGGCGCGGTCGGTTTTACCCCGAAAAGCTGCCGAAAACAAAATGGCTGGAGTTCTATGCCGGCCACTTCCCCACCCTCGAGCTGAACAACAGCTTCTACCGGTTGCCCTCGGAAAACGCCTTCAACAACTGGTATAATTCCACGCCGACGGACTTCGTTTTCGCCGTCAAAGTCAGCCGGTTTATCACCCATATCAAGCGTCTCAAAGACTGTGACGAAGCCGTAAATAACTTTATGTCAAGAGCCCGTCTCCTCAAGGAAAAGCTGGGCCCCCTGCTGTACCAGCTTCCCCCCAGCCTCCACCGCGACGATGCTTTGCTGGATTCGTTTTTAAAAAAGCTTCCTGAAGAATTGAAACACGTCATCGAATTCCGGCACGAATCCTGGCTGGTAGAGGAAGTCTATAAATTGCTTCGACAATACCACGCCGGATTTTGTGTTTTCGATATGCCGGAGCTAATCTGCCCCATGCTGGCCACAGCCAGTTTCGCTTATATCAGGTTTCACGGCCGAGAAAGCCTCTACTCAAGCGACTACTCCGACAAAGAGCTTGCCGAGTGGACGCAGAGAATAGCTGCCCTGCCCGGTGACTTAGAGTCGGTATATATCTATTTCAACAACGATATACAGGGATTTGCATTAAAGAACGCGGTGACCTTAAGAGAGCTATTGGAGAAAGGAACAACATTTTGAAATCAAGTCGTTACAGGCTCCTGATGGTGGATATCGATGGTACATTAGTCAACAACGAAGGTACTATATCAGATGAGAACCTAGAGGCGCTGGGCCGGGCAAAAAGCGCCGGTGTCCATATCTCTCTATGTACCGGGCGTTCCGTGAAATCATGCCGGCGCTATATAAACCAGCTGGGGCTAGACGGCTATCACGTGTTTTTCGACGGCGCCCTGGTGAGTCGCGCCAGTTTCGATGAAACGGTGTATTTAAAGACCATCGAAAGCGGTATGGTGAGGCAGATGATAGAGTTCGCCCAGGAGCATGGCATCGACATTGAGTTGGCAACGATATCCCGCTACTTCTCCGAACGTGAAACGTGGTCGACCGATGTTAAACGGCGGATTTTTGATATCGATACTACCGTCGGAGACCTTACCGGCCTTTGGGACCGGGAGGAGATAATCCGGGCCGACATCGTAATCACCAACCCGGAGGAAGAAACAAAGGCCAGGTTGTTCCTGGAACATTTCACGGGAAGGTTACAGTTCACCCAGGCACATACGCCCCGCTTCCCCGACGTGGTCTTTACCAATATAACATCACCGGGACTATCTAAAGGAAAGGCCCTGGAAGCGTTAGCCACCTACCTGGGCATACCGCTGGAGGAAGTTGTAGCCGTGGGCGACTGGCTTAATGATATTCCCATGATAACTACAGCCGGACTGGGGATAGCCATGGGCAACGCCCACGAAGAGCTGAAAAAAGTGGCCGACCACGTTACACTGGATGTGGAGGAAAACGGACTGGCGGCGGCGATTAGGAAGTTTTTAGTGTGAGATAGTATATTTTATAGAAACAAAATTGCTACTAGGCAGCAATTTGTTAGGTAACAGGCCAAAACTCGCCTCCACATTGGCAATTATAAGTTTTTTTAATCCCTTGGTCGGTAATCATAATACTGGACAGTGTCCCAACAAACGTTCCGCAACGGTCACATTTCCAAGGACCATTATGACGGTCTCGGTTACGTTTCTTCATTAGTTGTTGTTTTTCATCGTAAGACAATTGTCGTGTCGTCGAACCCTCTCTAATGTAGGCTCTACCATCATATTCATGATATGCGATCTCTTTAGCTCTATTAGATTCAAGTCTGATAACATTCATACCTTCACAATCAATAATATCAATAGTGCAAATAATTGGCGGGGCGAATTTTTGGTTTATATGTTGAGCAAGCGTCCTTTGTGCAGTATCTAAATTACCTGGGTCTATCCCAATTACCCTAACATCAGGTGAGACTCCGAAAAAAATCGCTCCCTTAGCAACATCGGCATTTATCATGCCACACAATGTTTCTAAAGCCTCCTTCATTGAACT
>CAYYVO010000182.1:0-4883 GCA_964475175.1 uncultured Dehalococcoidaceae bacterium
GCCTATGCTGTACCAGCACTTCCCCACGCTTTTTGTGGCAGTGTAACCATAAACGGCAGTGCGGCGACTGATGGCGCCCGGGTATCAGCTACGGTAGACAATGGCACTGTTATACCAACTCAAAATCCAGTTACCACAGTAGGTGGTAGTTACGGTGTTGGCAGTCCCAGGCTTCTGGTTCAGGGTGACATTCCACCTGGAGCTGCCATAACCTTCTATGTGAATGGCGTTGAGGCGAAAGGCGTGACGGCTACTTTTGAGGCCGGTGGTGGACCAACCAGGCGCGACTTATCAGTAACTATAGTCGCTCCCCCACTGCGTGCGGAAGGGGCCGGCCCCCCAATCTATTATATTGAGTCAAATCTCTTCGGCGTGGTGAAGAAGTATCCTATCGAATACGATGGCGAGCTACGGAGGATAATAGAAGGCACCTCTCAGGACAGCATGCTTACCATTACCATCCCCAAGAAGACCGTTGCCCTGGATAAAGACGGTAAGCGACTAAAGAGTTTAGAGGTAGCCGTTGATGAGACCCCAGCTGACCCACCCGAGGATGCTAACATTATCGGGCTGGCCTACGACTTCAGTCCTGCCGGAGCTACCTTTGACCCGCCAATAACCTTAACCTGGAGTTATGACCCTGATGCTTTGCCTGAGGATGTGGCTGAAGACGACCTGGTGTTGGCCTACTATGACGAGGCAACCGGGGAATGGGTAGAGGTGGACTGCGTGGTTGACACCGAGAACGATACTATCACTGCCGCTGTGGCGCACTTCACCACCTTTGCTGTCATTGGCGCTGTGACACCACCGCCGCCACCACCTCCGGCACCGGCTCCTGCGCCGGCACCGGCTCCTGCGCCAGCACCGGCACCGGCTCCTGCGCCAGCACCGGCACCAGCGCCGGCCCCAGCTCCGGCTCCAGTACCAGCGCCAACGCCACCGATACCAGAGGTAATTCCTCCGCCGGCCCTAGGACCCAACTGGCCCCTGATCGGCGGGATTATAGGTGCGACGATAGTAGTGGGCTTGCTCATTTTCTTCTTGGTTAGAAGGAGAGCCGATCGGAAGTAGCAAAAGACGGCGGATTAAAGGGGGTGCGGGGTGCTGGATAATGCCACCAAAGTAGTTAAGGAAATCAAAGAGCCGGAGACAGCTGAGGAAGCTGTGAGCCCGCTTGACGAGCTTCTAGCGCAGGCCCAGAGGGCACAATCAGACTATATTGAAGCTCAACGGCAGGTATCGGAGTCTTACCGGGCGAATGAACAGCAAATCGCCAGAGGATACAGGAGGGCGCAGGAACAGGCACGAAATGTTTGTGATGAAGCCATAAGAAGGTCCCTGGAAAGCCGCCAGAAAGCTATAGACAAAGCCTCAAAAGCCCGTGAAAAGGCGATAGTTCAAGCTGAAGAAGCATATCTGAAGGCAAAAAGGGAACGCGAGAATGCCTGCGAAGCCAGTATAGATGAAGCCCGGAGAAAGCTTGGTGAAGTCTTAGAACAAGCCCGTCAGGTTCATGACGAGACTTTAGAGAGAAGCTGGAATATCTTTTCCAGGCAGTAATGAGGATAGAATTATGTCCCAGCAAAGAATATTCAGCCCCTCGGGAAATAACAAGGGGTTGCCGTGCCCGTTCCAGGAAGTTATCTGTCAGGAGGGGTACTGCCGGGAGTGCCAGATATACCTCTATAGGCAGAGGCAAGGCGGCCGAAAAAAGAAGTCAGATTGTGAGTTACTGAACAGTTGCCCGTTTTTCAAAGATTCCACGTATATGATGGCGGAAACAGATAAAGAACAATACTGCCAGGGGGACTACGGTTGGTGTGGCCGGTACATGGCCCTTAAGGTGGCAAGAGCATTGGAGAAAGAAACCAGGCAAGAGACAGCCCAGTTCTGTAAGTGAAGTATTTGGCGAATGGAACAGAAACAACGGTGGGCAGATATGACGGGTAGAATACTTATTATTGAGGCTGAGCCCTCTTTGAGTGAGGAGATTAGAGCGGCTTTAAGCAAAGCCAGCTTCGACGTAGTCGACGTGCTTAACTTTCCTGAAGCCCTGCTGAAATTACCTGATTTCAAGCCTGACCTAGTTATTACGGATGAGGTATTGCCAGGTGGCGATGGCATGGAGGCTTGCTACCAATTGCACAATATCCTTGGTGTTCCTGTTGTCATGATTGGTGAAGACTCTGGTGACCAGGTGTGGGGGAAGGTGGTGGAATCTGATGCTGACCTTTACCTGGTAAAGCCGTTCAGCTACCTGGAATTGGTAGCCAGAGTGAAAGCTATACTTCGGCGCTACCGAAGACTGGAGGCTCGACATATCAAAATGGATAGTTGAGCAAGAGTTCCTGACGACTGGGGACAGAGCCAATGGCTTTTCCATCGCGGCTGATGAGCACCGTAATATGACGCTGTTGAAACGGGGAAAGCCAGCCGCCTGGTTTTCGGCGGTATTACCTGGAGAGGCGCTGAGGCAATTCCTCGAGCTAATTAAAGTTTGTGAGAAAAATACTCAGGTAAAGGAGGCTAGTGGAAGACCCGGTTAGACGTAAAGCAATTGTGGCGCTGGTTATTATCGTTGCTTCGGTAATTGTTCTGTTGATCGGCGTCCTGGTATTCATTGCTTGGCTACGCCCCTCTTAGAGAGGAAAGTGCGGAAACTATGTTAAAGGAGAGCCATGAAACTATCGGATGCAGCCAAACAATATGAGAAGTGTAATCCTCCTGGACCATGTCTATTGAGAAATTGCCCACTCCATAAATATGTTCGCATTAGCATCAGTGGCCCTGACGCCGAATGGGGCAGCCTTACCTGGGATATTGAAGGGTGCCTCTTGATGGGCAAGCTCGAGGATTTTCTCAGGAATAAAAAGCCTGGGGGCCTGTAGTGTCCCATCAACTGCTCCATCTACCGAAAGGAGGCCAAGGCAGTAATTATGGACTTCTCACAAGCTTTGAAATTAGGACTGGTGACAGTGGTGACGATAGTCGTTATTATACTTTTGAGGATGAGGAAATAAGGAGAAAACAGTGGCAGCAAAGGCTTTTCTTCTAATTCAAACAGTGGGGAGTAAAAGTAACGAAGTGGTAGCGGCAATCAAGCAGCTTGGGGAGGAAAGGGTAAAGTGGATCTGCACCGTGACCGGGCCATATGATGTTATCGCTGTAATAGAAGGGGAGACCCTGCAAGAGATTGGGGAACTGGTAACCGGGGAAATCGACTCCATTCCCGGCATTTCCAGGGTGGTTACCTGCTTGGCAATCTAGTGAATGGAGGTTTAGGCTTATGGCAACCATTTATGAGCGTCTGAAGAAGATAATTGTCAAAAGGCTTGGAGACAAAGGAGAAGAAATAACTCCCTCGGCCAGCTTTGCTGATGATTTGGGTCTCGATTCCTTGGATTTGGTAGAGCTTATAATGGCGATCGAAGAGGAGTTTAGCAATCCTTCCCTGAAGGTTGATATACCGGACGAAGATGCGGAGAAGATAGTAACCGTGCAGGATGCGATTGATTATCTTAAGGGCCTTGGCATCAAGGATGATTAAAAAGAAGAAAGGGAGGTCGAAGTATAGGGGCAACCGCACTTCTGGTCAATAGCCAAACACGGGCAGCCCTCGCAGACCGCATCCGGGGCGCGGAAGCACCTGGCAGCACAGGCCAGCCCGCAGCTCAGCCAGCAGGCACTCGGGAACCTGCTTTTGTTTTCGGCATCGATCGGGCAGGTAAGGCTCAAGTAGTTCCGGGCGGGTATGTTGTAAAACTGAGTACCTAAATTATTCCGGGTTTTAACCTTGTACTGCTTGACCGTTTTTAGCTCGTTCCGCATAGTATTTCCTTAATCGATACGGCCTGGTTATATTCTCCCAGAGCAGGGCCAAAGGCCCTAACAGCCCGGCCAGTATTGTTACTATGACTATAGTGCGCTTTTCCTCAGGGAAGACCTGCCACAGGTATTTCACCGTGCTGATAATCCCATCCGGCTCTGGCCAGAAAATTCCCCGGGGTCTGGTCGTGTTCACAGTAACTCTTCCGGGATATACTGGGGCTTCGGCGAAAAGGTGGTGTGGTAATATGTCCACTGCCAGAAATTGAGGTCCTCCCTAAGCCCGCAGCGAAACACCGGCAGGAAACTAGCCAACAGTGCCAGTATGGCCAGGTCCCTTGAGATAACCAGCTTGTCTTGCTCTGGCAATGGCTTCCTCCACCGGTATATGCTTCATCGGTTGCCTGGCGGCCGCGGCCAGCAGCTCCCAGGCATTTAGCGGCCGTTCTACCCCGGCTCTTTTCCAGATCGGCAGCAGGCTGCCGATCAGCAGTATTGGCCACACCTTACTTCGCCTTCCTGGTTGGTATTAAAAGCGAGGCCACAATAGCCGCGATCAAGGCAAGTATTGGCCAAGCTGGAGTAGGCTTGGCTTCAGGTTCGGGCTCCGGCCCAGGAGGCGGCATTTCTGGATGCTCCAAGTCAACATGAGTATAAAGTTCCTCTTTGGTGACGAAAGTACCCCCGCAATATGGGCAGGTATAAACCCGGGGCGCCTCTGTGACCCTGATAACCAAATTTTGCTGATCCAGTAATTGCCAAGACTGCGTAGGGATTGCTGCACCTCTACCCTGCAGGGTAAGAGTGCCGGATAAATCCCTGTTAGGCATAGCCCCAAGACTTAAGGTCTCCCCAGTTCGGCCTCCTTCTGTGCCGTAATGCCATTGTTTATCCGAGTCCTTTAAGCCATTTACCTCAGCTACGAGTCTAGTTTCCCAGCCCCTGATCTGATAATACAAGCTTTCACAGTAAGCATTGAAGTTAATTTTTAGATTTATCGGCTTACCAAAAGCAAACTCTTTTCGCTCAACCTGAGTAATTACACCACTAAGCAC
>CAYYVO010000183.1:0-3089 GCA_964475175.1 uncultured Dehalococcoidaceae bacterium
GGAGATAGCATCTTAGCCTTTCTCAATTAGTAAAACGGCCTGAGACGAGTACTTTTGTATTGATGAAAAAAGGTAAATAGCTTTTAATACTAGGACTGAGGAGAGAAGATGGCTACAAACATAATTATACCCCGCGTCGGGATGGCAGAGGCTGATGCCACCATTATTGAGTGGAAAGTAAAGGAAGGCGACTGGGTGGAAAAACAGCAGCTTGTGGTGGTATTGGAGACTGAAAAAGTGAGGACCGAGGCGGAGGCTATCACCTCAGGCTTTGTCCATATCCTGATGGAGGAAGGTGCTACGGCATCGGCGGGTCAGGTAATCGGTCTGCTTGCCGAAACCAAAGAGGAACTGGCATCACTGCAGAAAGCGGCGCCGGCGGCAGCACCTGCCGCTGTTGCCGAAGAGACGAAGGCAGCCGGGCCTCCTGAAACTAAAGCTGCGCCGCCTGAAGGGGGTACCGCCGCCGAGGAGGCGACGGCACGGGTAAAAATTTCACCGGTTGCCCGCAAGATGGCTGAAGAACACGCCATAGATATCACCAGCCTAACTGGTACGGGCCCCGCCGGTAGAATCGTCCGGGAAGATATTGAAAAAGCCATCGCTACCAGAGAGGCAGCACCCTCAGAGGTAGCCGCCCCCGCAGAGGCCCCCGCCGGTAAAAAAGTGAAGACCACCATACCTCTTGCCGGGATGAGGAAAACAATTGCCGAGCGTATGCATCAGAGCCTCTCCGTGGCTGCCCAGCTCACGGCAATGGGCGAAATAGACATGAGCCAGATGGTGAAGCTGCGCCAGGACCTCGTTGCCCGCGAAAACGTTATCGGCACCAGAATCACCTACACGGATATCTTCGTCTTCGCCGTTGCCAGGGCGCTTAAAGACCATCCGTTAATCAATTCCAGCCTGGCAGGTAACGAGATTAAAGTCTGGGAAGATATTAACATCGGTGTCGCTGTGGCTCTGGACGAAGGGCTCATTGTCCCGGTAGTGAAGGGAGCCGACAAGAAATCCCTTGCCGAGATAAGCAAAACCGTAAGGACACTGGTCGAAAAAGCCAGGGAGGGGAAACTGACCCCTGGTGAGGTGACCGGCGGTACTTTCACCATCAGCAATTTAGGCGCCATGGGCTCCGGCTACCGTTTCGAGACCGTAATCATAAACCAGCCGGAGTCAGCAATTCTGGGCACCGGGGCCATCACCGAAAGGGCTGTGGTCAGGGATGGACAGATTGTGATTAGGCCCATCATGACCTACTATTTCACCTATGACCACCGTGTCATTGATGGAGCCGTCGCCGCCCAGTTCATGGCAGGGGTGATTGAGTTACTGGAAAATCCGCGTCTTTTAATGGTCTAGCCGAAAAGACGCCGCTTAACAGGATGAGAGATAGTATAGCTCGTCTGGCACCTTGATAATTGGTTAAAGGGTGCCAGATTTTTTATAAAATGAGCATCGCGTCGCCGAAGCTGTAAAAACGGTATCGCGCGGCTATGGCTTCCTGGTAGGCTCGATCGATATGTCCCTTACCGGTAAAAGCGCTCACCAGCATCAGCAGGGTCGACCGGGGCAGATGAAAGTTGGTGATAAGCGCGTCAACCATGCGGAACTGGTGACCAGGCAAGATGAACAGTTCCACCCGGCCCTCAAACGACTGGACCTCAGGGCCATTGCTCAGCTGTGCCACCTGTTCTAATATCCTGACCGTGGTGGTCCCAACGCAGATAACCCTCCGGCCTTCCTTTTTGGCTTGAGATAACTGTGTCGCCACTTCCTGACCGAGCTTGCCGTATTCACTGTGGATGGTATGCTCGCGCGGGTCGTCTTCTCTCACCGGGCTGAAGGTATCCAGTCCGATATGCAGGCTGATAAACAGGCAGTGAATCCCCTTCTGCTCCAGCCTGTCTAGCAGCTCTGGCGTGAAGTGCAGGCCGGCGGTTGGGGCGGCCACGCTTCCGGCTACCCGACTGTACACTGTCTGGTACCGCTCTGGATGGGCCAGGGGCATGTGTATATATGGCGGTAGCGGCACCTCACCTGAGTCAAGCAAGAGGGTTTCGTCCGAGAACCGTATCACCTTCATCCCGTTTTGCCCCTGCCCGATTATCTCAGCCAGAACTTTGGCGGTAGTATCCGACGCCGTATCATTTGTGATTTCAACCACCGTGCCCGGCCGAAGCTGTTTGCTGCGTTTTACCAGCGCCTCCCAGACATTGGCGTCAAGCCGACGCAGCAGCAAAATCTCGACTCTGCCGCCGCTATCAGCCTTTTTCCCGCTGAGGCGGGCCGGGATGACACGGCTGTCATTGAAGACCAACACATCGCCGTCTCGCAGATAGTCAGCAACTTCATAAAACCGGCGGTGCTCTATCAAGCCGTTACTGCGGTTCAGGACCATCAGCCGTGATTGGTCTCTCGGCTCGACCGGGGTCTGAGCGATAAGCTCCGGAGATAGCAAATAATCGAAATCACTGGTTTTCATATTCTGCTCAACAGCTTAACCATAAAAATATTGAACCAAAAAAGGTAACTATAGAAATAATAGACGAAAATTACGGACAGGAAAAGCCAGCCACGCGTATGACCAGAAAAACCAGCTTAAAGATATTCGCCCTGCTTTTTAGACAATCGGCCTGGGCATAAGTCCGGCCTTTTCCACCGTCTCCGCCACAATATCCTCCCAGCCCACCGCCATGATATGAATACCGTGGACTCCCGTTATATCTTTTAGTTGCTCGATAATCTCAAGGACTATTTTTACCCCCTCCTCCTTGGCACTTTCCGCCTTCCCCATTCGGTCAACTGTTTCATCCGGGACACTGACGCCGGGGACATAGTCCCGCATATAACGTGCCATACCGGCTGATTTTATCGGTATCACTCCCGCCAGTATGTGCGTTTTCTTGTCCAGGCCTCGCTCCCTTACCATCTCCATCCATCGGGCAAATTTAGCCACATCATAAACTGCCTGAGTCTGGATGAAATCGGCGCCGGCTTTAACTTTCTTCGCCAGCCGGCTCACCCGGAACTCAAAAGGGTCGGCAAAGGGATTGGCCGCTGCGCCAATAAACAGGGGGAGTTCTCCGGAG
>CAYYVO010000183.1:3099-4861 GCA_964475175.1 uncultured Dehalococcoidaceae bacterium
GCCCACCATGCTGGATAAACGGACGATGGCCGTCTGATTATCGGTTACGTTGACCGCATCACAGCAATGACGAAGCAGTTCGCCTTTTTTCTGTATCGCCTCGGCGCTGGTGCCCTTGGGCGGACCGGCTTCAGCGGTAACCGCGAACTTGCCGCTCTCTAATATCTTTTCTAACCTTGTTCCTGCCTTCATGCCTGTTACCCCCTATGAAGTGCTGGTACACTCGGCTTCGACATCAGTCTTACGAGGTCCCCCGGAAACGCTGACGCTCCAATCTTTGACTGGCTCGATTTCTTCCAGTTCATCCAGCCGCCCCATCTCCGCCAGGCGGTCGTAAATCAGTTGCCAGGCGCATGGTACATCCGGCGATATTTCACACTTACCCCCCGACGAACCACCACAGGGGCCGTTCAGCAAGCTCTTCGAACACCTGACCAGCGGGCATATCCCTGCTGTCCGTCCCAGAACACAACTGCCGCACTGCATACATACCTCGGTAAAATGCCCCGGACTCTCTTCCATGCCCAGGAACAGGGTATTCAATGCCGGGTAAACTGGTTTCGACTCTTTGAGATGGAGGCTTATCGTCTGCACGCCGACCGCGCAGGTCATTGCCAGGATGCAATCAGCCGACTTAATCCTGTCAGCTTCTTCCTGCAGAGCGTACTTGGTCAGTTCATCGCAAGCGGTGGGAATTACCATCCAGCCGGTAACTCTCTTACCGTCAGCCTCCAGCTTTTCTTTCATCGCCAGGACCTCGGATTTCCCGCCCGTATGGCACAGGGTAGCGCAGGTGCCACAGCCGATTAGATATACTTTCTGGCACTTGTTCAGGTACTGCGTAATCTCTTCCTCGGGCTTCTGCTCCGTAATCGTTTTCATCGTTGCACCCCCTTAATTTCCGGCGACCCGGCTCTCATAGGCACCTCGAAAATGCTCCAGGCTGTCCATCACCGCATTTGGCGCCGCCTGTCCCAGACCGCAGAGCGAGGAAATCATCATAACCCTGGACAGGTCCTCCAGATTTTTTATTTCCCTCTCTGAACCCTCTCCACGGGAGAATTTGTCCAGTATTTCCACCATTACCTCCGTACCCTGTCGGCATGGCGTACACTTGCCGCAGGACTCTTCCGCCAAAAATTTCATGGTCCGACCGACAATATCAATCACATCCCGTCTTTCATCAAAGACAATCACCGCACCGGCACCCAGAACGGTTTCAAAAGACAGCGGCGTATCTATCTTTTCATAGGGCAGAATCCTCCCGGTCGCACCGCCTACCTGGATCATCTTAATACTCTTGGCTTGAGCCAGCTCCTCGACCAGCTCTCGCAGTGGACTTCCCAGGACCAGCTCATAAACGCCGGGTTTTTGCACATCGCCGCTTACCGAGAAGACCTTGGTCCCCTTGCTGCGCTCCGTGCCCATCTGACTGAACCAATTAGCGCCGTTCAGCATAATTTGCGGTACATTCATAAAGGTTTCCACGTTATGAATAATGGTCGGTTTTCCCCAGAGTCCCGCCGTGGTCGGGAACGGCGGCCGGTAGCGCGACTCGCCTCTTTTACCTTCGATGGAGTCCATCAGGGCTGATTCCTCCCCGCAGATATAAGCGCCGGCACCTTCCCGGATATCGATACCGAAGCTATTTAGAAAGCCTGCTTCCCTTGCCTGGTTTATCGCTCCCTTCAGCAGTTCAAAGAGGTGTCGGTACTCGGCACGCAGGTAGTGGCAACGTTAATAGCTGTTTATGGGCTTTTTA
>CAYYVO010000184.1:0-4845 GCA_964475175.1 uncultured Dehalococcoidaceae bacterium
GTGCTATATAGGCCTGTGATGAAAAGCGACGATATTTTCCCTCAGCCGAGACCGCTTCACGGCATGTTTTCATCGGTGCCGCCGCATTACGACCTGATAAATCATCTGGTTACCTGGGGAATGGACAAACGCTGGCGGCGGCTGGCGGCACAGGTCTGTCTTAAGGAGAACTCGAAGAAGATCCTGGACCTCGGCTGCGGTACCGGCGACCTGGCGGTGCAGCTAGCCGTTTTAGCCGATGAGGACGTTCAAATAGCGGGACTGGACTACAGCGTGCCCATGCTGGACCTCGCCAGGGAGAAAGCTATCAAGGCAGGCGTGGCTAAACGTGTCAAGTTTGTAAACGGGGAAGCCACAAAATTACCTTTCCCTGATGATTATCTCGATTGCGTGGGCATATCCTTTGCCTTCCGCAACCTGACCTACAAGACGCCCCTGCGCATGCCTCACCTCGCTGAAGTGAACCGGGTCTTAAAACCGGGAGGACGCTACGTGATTGTAGAATCCAGCCAGCCGAAGAATGCGGTTATCAGGACGCTTTTCCATCTGTATATACGCATTATAGCCCGACCGGTAGGCATAATAATCTCCCGTAATAAGGGAGCCTACAACTATCTGGCTGAGTCGATGTCGCGGTTTTCTTCAACAGAGGAAGTCCGCGAAATGCTTTTGAAAGCTGGTTTCAAATCGGTAGACTACCGGCCGCTGCTGTTCGGCGCCGCCGGGGTTCATGTAGCCGTCAAATAGGCTATATCTGCTTCTCGATACAGTACTCACGCAGTGTATTCAACGCTGTAAAGAAGTCCCGCATCATTACGCTTACCGGGTACATGCCTTTCTCGGTGACATTCAGTACACCGTCCCCGGATACGAGTCCGAAGGTCTTGAAAAAAGAGAGTTCCGTCCATAGTTTCCTGGTGATATCTTCGTTAAAGCGCTGGCGGAAGCCTGCTTTATCCAGCTTTATACCGAAGAGCTTGGTCAGCAGGTAATAACGGCGGTCTTCTTTGTCGGAAAGCTTACGCCAGCCTATAATGGGCAATTTATCGCTAACGGTAAGCTCGTGGTAGCGGTCGAGGGAAAAAGAATTCACGAAGAAGTTGCCCTTCACAATACTTACCGAGCCGGCCCCGATGCCGATATAGTCGTCATATTCGATGATATATTCATCAATCATACGCTCGCCGCGTGAGAAACACCAGGCCGTCGAGGCGGTATAACCGCCGTGATACAGCTCACGTAAAATAACATCGTAGAACTTCCTCTCGCGGGAGTTATCTACCCGGTTGAACTTTCTTTCCAGAGCGTCTTTCTTGTGGGGGGAGGCCATCAGCGGGTAAAATGTAGCCTGGTCAATTTTCAACTCTTTAAAGGCATTCACATCGGTGGCAAACTGCTCTACCGTCTGGCCGGGGAAATTGAAGACAAAGTCCACATTAAGAGTATTGAACTGCCCCTCCGCCATGGTAAGACGACTTTTCACTTCATCGGCGGGTCCGTTTACCCGCCCCATGGTTTTCAGGACTTCCTCATCGAAGCTCTGCACGCCTATCGAAAGGCGGTTGATACCCGCTTTTTTGAGAAGGCCTATGTTCTCTTCGGTGAGTTCGCGCGGTGTAGTTTCCAGGGATATTTCGCTTATTTTGAACTGCTTTCGCATGTACTCGATAAATGCTGTAAGTTCATCCATAAGAACTGTGGGCGTACCGCCGCCGAAGTATATGCTTGAAAAGGTGAAGCCGCGCCGGATGTATAACTCAAGCTCCTTTTTCAGGTCAATAAAATAGCGGCGCGCCAGGTCCTCTTCAAACAGGTATCGATTGAAGCAGCAGAACGGACAGAGAGAGCGGCAGATCTGTATATTTATGTATAGCGATATTCCGCCATCACTCGCCAGACTATCTCCTCGTATGAAAGAATCATCGAAAGTTGGACTCAGGTGGCGGAACTTACGCCCTTCTCGTCTGGTAATAAAGCTTACTAACTCGGGTATCACGGCGTTTTTCCTTGAAGATATGCCTATAAGAAATATACCACACGCCGTTGAGTTATGCGAATAAAAGTCACTGAGTTCAAATAGGAATAGGCTGTCAGGAAATCGCTGCTAATGGCGCTACTTGTTGTGATTCAAACGGTACCGGACGAATCCGGCGTTGAAAGCTTTTACGGCAACCGGACAGAACTGACTGCCGGCATTCCGGTGTAATTCGGCAAAAGCCTGCTTCAGACTGAGCGCCTTCTTGTAGGGGTGATCGGTGGTCATGTTATCGAAGGCATCCGCTACGGCTATCAGGCGGCCTCCAAGCGGCATGACGCCGACCTTAATGCCCCGTGGATATCCTTTGCCGTCGAATCGCTCGTGGTGGCAGAGAATCAATTTGCTGGCTTCTTTGAGGAACGGGATATCTTTCAAGAGGTTATACCCCACCAGTGGGTGCTTCTTTATCTTCTCCCATTCCTTATCGGTCAGGGGGTCAACTTTATTCAATATATGGTCGGGTATGCTCAGTTTACCGATGTCGTGAAGTATAGCGGCGTATTCAATTGTCCGTTTTTCATCGCGGGAAAGAGATAGTTCGGCAGCTCCCACAAGCGAGTATTCGGTTACCCTCCTGGAATGTCCGCCGCCGCTGGTTTCTTTGGCATCAGCCAGTGTTACCAGAGCTTTAACGGTGCTCTTATAGGAGTTCATAAGGTTCACATTAAGCCTCGAGTTCATAATAGAAATGGCCGTAGTATTAGCCAGGTTGGTTATCGTTCTCATGTCCTTGTGACTGTACTCGGTGCCGTCAAGTTTATTGATAACCTCTAGAACTCCGATAACCTTCCCTTCGATAATTATCGGCGCGCCAAGGATGGCCCGTGTCCTGAATCCGGTGGCTCTATCCACCAGCCTGTAAAACCGTCGGGCTTTTTCCGGGTCATTTATCATTACCGGTTTGCCGTTCTTGATTATCCAATCGGCGATACTTGACTGCCGGTCAACATGAAGCTGTTTGAATTGCTCTCCGGCAAGGGCGTCTGAAAACTGAAAGAATAACTCCGGTTCCGGGTCTTCGAGTATCAATAGAGATGCCGCAGAGCTTTCCAGGACGCAGTGAGTCATCGTCATGATACAGGAAATCAGCTCTTCCTTCTTTGCCTCGGGCTTGACTTTAGACCATATTTTCTCGATAACGCCAAGCTTTATGGAATCACCTTTTGCCAGCGTATTAGCGAGACTCGGCATTTTTTCTCCGTATCTTTATCGTTTTCATGCCTGAATCCGGGTATTTTTCATTGGTTTATAGGCGTATTTCTTACTGTTTTCAGTCTTGCAGGTAGCATGTAAACGAAAGATAAATATTTGCCGGAGAATGATAAACAATGTGTGAACGTTTGCTTGCTATTTTAGGCTGTCCGCCAGGTCCTGACGGCTGGTCATTCTGGTAACTTCGTCCAGGAAATCTCTCAGAGAATCACTGCGACTTCTAAGCTCTTTCAACTCTACTCCGATGGGACTGATTGAGGTGGGACTATCGGCATAGGTTCCATGAAAGGCAAAGTAAGCCTGGTTCAGCTTTCTGATAATATAGCCGTTATCGGCAAGGTACTGCCGCCTCTCCTCCATAAACGCCTCAGCCAGGTCGATTTCACCCCTAGCGAGATAGTCATCAACGGTTTTCCTGATTTCCCTCATCTCTCTATTGAAGTCGAAGCCCGTTTCCGGTATTACCGGTTCCGGTTCTTCCGCTAAATCCCGACCGTAATATTGCTTGAGGATGATAGCGCCGATTTCCTCACTGATAATGCCGGACACTGTTTCGTTAATGGTGGCGATTTCATAGTTGCGGCTGATTCCAGATAAATCCAGCAGATAGCGGAAACCCAGTGGTGTAAAGGCAATATATTGATGAAGCCATTCTTCGACAGCGGCTTCGATGATGAACTTCATGTTTGCCTCATCGGTAACGAAGCCGGGATAGGTTGCCATGCCGCCCAGATTCACTACCAGCGAAGATACATCGTGGCTATCAAGCTCGTTTTCTATGAACTCCATGGTTTCGAAGGTTAGTTCCGGCAGGAGGGCGACCTCCCTGATGCTTTCTATCCTATCTCTAGGGGAAACAACGAGCAGGTGCGGCGGTCTGCCGAGATGGAAATTAACGGGCGGAAAACCGACTTCCAGCGACATGCATCTATCGAGTGGATTATAGATATCCTGCTGTGACAGGACTTCCCTTATCTGTGTTTCTATTTGTCTTTCAACAACATCATTAAGCTGTGCATTCTGAAATCGTAATTCATCGAGCTCTTTCTGGAGTGATGGAGCATCACCGCTGCGAATTCCCGCATTGATAGCATTTATCTGCGCCCGTATACTCCTGATACGGTCGATGTTCTTAAAATATTCATCGATAACTGCCGTGCTATCCCCTTCAATTTCGTCCTCTCCACTGAACAACAACCCGACTTCCACGGCCAGGGCGTTCACTTCCCACCTTATAAAACCGAAACGGTACGGCTTGACGGCCCTGTCCAGATGACTATCGAAGTCCTGGCCGGGACCGCAGGCCGCCGTCAGCGAAAAAACAAGCAAAAAGGCTGCTGTAATCAGCAGCCTTACCTTATTCAGGGACTTCAACAACGTAATTCCTTATTTAACCTCAGGAATCGCCGGCAAAGCTATTTTGCCAGTTTTTCCTTGGCCTTTTTTATAACGCTGGAGAGGACTTCGCCGTCCATTTCATTAATGACTACATCGGCCAGGTGGTCATGAGGGGTTTCAGTCAGATTAATGATAACGAGGCTGGCGCCGTTACGCTTGGCGATCAAATCACCGCGGACATCCTAAACCAGCAATAC
>CAYYVO010000185.1:0-4838 GCA_964475175.1 uncultured Dehalococcoidaceae bacterium
CACAATGCCGAAAGCTGCTTGCCAGTTCTTATCTCGGGGCTGCCCAACCGCCCCCGGATTAATGAAATAACGGCTGTTCGGCGTCAGCGTGTGCACTTTGGAAGCATCGAGACAATGATTTGAGCCCTTCTCGGAGAAGATCGCCGGACGATGGCTGTGACCAAAGAAACATATCTCGATTGCCCGACCTTCAAGGTACTCCAACTGGCTCATCGCGTCCAGCCAATCAATGATGTAGTCATCCTTGCTTGTCGGCGAACCGTGCACACCAAGGCAAACCGAATTGAACGTTACCTCTTCCGGCAGTTCTCTCAAAAACTCCCGGTTGTCGTCACTTAGGCGCTCCCGCGTCCACTCCGTTATCAGGGCATCCAGTTCGTCCTGGTTTTTCCGGCGGTTCAGCTCGGTGCTGAATTCGTCGCGCCGGGTCCATTCGGGATTACCGATGGCCTCGCAGAACGCCTGCCACTCTTCGTCGCCGGAAATGGCGATGGCTACCCATTCGTCTTCTCCTTTACAGCGGTAGCACCCGTGTGGCGCCATTACCTTATCGCGGTTGCCCATCCTCTCGCCGGTCACGCCGTTCATGGTATATCCCATAATCATTTCCCCGAGGAAGTTGCAGCTTCCCTCAATCATAGCGGCGTCGATGTACTGGCCCTCGCCGGTATTGTTGCGATGGTACAGTGCCGCCATGATGGCAAAGGCGCCGTGCATGGCCTGGGTGGCGTCCGTCCAGGGCGAGACGCCGACGGTGAAGGGAGCGCTGCCGGGATAGCCGTTCAGGTAGGTAGAGCCGTCGAAAGCTTCGACTATTTCCGCGTAGGCAGGTCGCGCCCGGTGAGGCCCGCTGCGTCCGTAACCGGAACCGGCGTAGACGATAATGTCCGGCTTGATTTCCCGGAGTTCGTCATAACTCAATCCCCAGCGGTCGAGTACCGGTCCGCCAAAATTCTCGCTTACCACGTCGCTCTTCTTTATCAGTTCCCTGGCGAGTTCCCGCGCCTTGGGCTGGTTCATGTTAAGGGTTATACTCTTCTTACCGAAGTTCAGGGACATATAGGCCGTGCCGCCGTTGAAATTGCCGCCCTCGATACCCGGCGGTGTACCTACCATGCGCATGAAATCAATCTTCAGTATGGTCTCGACTTTGATGACCTCCGCACCCAGACCGGCCAGCCATTGTGTCAGGTGAGGACCCGCCCACATCTGCCCGAAGTCGGTTACCCGTATGCCTTTCAGGGGTAAATTCTGTTTCGTCAATGCTATATCACCCCCGCCTCTTTCATTTTTACCATGTCAGCCTCGCTGTGCCCCAGCATCCGGCAGTAAACCTCGGCGTTGTGCTCACCCAGGAGCGGGGCGGGGAAACGTATCTGCCAGGGAGTGGCCGACAGCTTATACGGGGCGCCCGGGTATTTATATACTCCGGCTTTCGGGTGGTCGATTTCAACGAAGTAGTTGCGGTAGGCAAGCTGCTCATCGGTGAGGACCTCTTTTACCGAACGCACCGGCGAACAGGGTACTCCGTGGGCGATGGCAGTTTTATCGACTTCCTCCGTGGTGTATTCCATAGTCCATAACGATACCAGCCGGTCGAAATCTTCCACGTGTTCCGCCCTGCCCATCGGGGTCTTGAAAATGTCCGTCTGTGTCCAGTCCGGCGTCCCCATCATCTCCACCATCTTGTTCCAGTGGGGGCCTATCCAGAGGCAGACAAAACCGTCTTTGCACGGATACAGAACGCCACCGCGGCGTTTCCGGCCAAGTTCGCGGGTGGGGCACAGCCCCTCGCACAAACAGAAGGCCAGCTCCTGCCGAGAGACGGAGGTCAACGCTTCCTGTGTTGAGATGTCTATGTGCCTGCCGGCGCCATTCGTCTGTCGGAACAGTATCTCCGGCATGGTGCTGACGGCGGCTGTAAGTCCGGTCATAAAGTCGGCGGCATGCATCGGCCCTTTAAGCGGACTGTACCGCTCGAGGTCGTCAATGCCTTCAGCCGGGTTCCCGAACGCCTCGCCGCTCATGTGCGAGCTGATAAGGTCGCACCCCTTGTAATCACGGTACGGGCCGGTCTGCCCGAAGGGTGATATCGAGGTCATCACCAGGGACGCGTTTATCTGTGAAAGCTTTGAGTAGTCCAGGCCAAGCTTGACCATATCTGACGGAGGGTTGCTCTCGATTAGCAAGTTTGCCCATTCAACCAGCTGGGAAAAAATGTCCTTGCCCTTCTCCGTATGGACATCCAGTGTAATTCCGAGCTTATTGGTATTAAGGAAGAGGAACAGTCCGCTCTTTTCCGGATGCGGGATGTCGCCGGGAAACGGCCCCCAGCTCCGGGCGCTGTCTCCCTGTCCCGGTTTTTCCACCTTAATCACCTCGGCCCCGAGGTCGGCCAGCAGCTTGCCGCAGTAGGGTGCGGAGATGAACTCGCCGAACTCCAGGACTTTCAGTCCTTTCAGTGCACCGTCTTTCATTCTTATATATCTCTTTCCAAAGTTTTATCAGCGATACCGGGCAGCCGATGCCCGCGGTGCATTGGGCATATTTTAAGTGCTATAATGTGGGGAAATTTCCTGTACCATAATAGCCCATTTAACGGATAAATTAAAGCGGAGGCAAGGGACACATGGTGAAGCGTGATGGAGGCAAATCGGCCCGGCAGGTGCGTGCCGAACGTGAGAAACGAATTATGGATACTATCCATCTGCAGATACCTGACCGCGTGCCTATCATCTGCGGGATGGGCTACTTCCCGGCTAAATACGCGGGGATACCCTACTCGGCGGCATACTATGATTATAACGCCTGGTATGACGCCTACCGGAAGACGCTGCTTGATTTCCCGGCCGACCTTATTTTCCCCCAGAGGTTTATACCGGGAAAGGCACTGGAAATCCTCAATCCTAAGCAGAGCCGATGGCCCGGATACAACTCGGACCCTAACCACGGACACCAGTCGATTGAAATCGATAATATGAAAGCGGACGAATACGATGCCTTTATCGACGACCCCTCGGACTACATGTTCCGGGTCCACATGTCCCGCGTGGCCGATGACCTTGCCGGCCTGGCGATGCTCCCAAAACTCTCCGGCCTTTCCGGCCCGATGGGCGCCCAGATGCTGTCTGCTATGATGGCCACCCCGGAAGTAGAGCTCGCTGTGCGAACGCTACAGAAAGCCGGCCGGGAGATGAAGAAATGGCAGAAAAGAATCGCGAAGTTCAACAGGATGATGGAGGGCTGCGGATTTCCCCAGTATTTCCAGGGAATGGCCGGGCCGCCTTTTGACATTATTTCACATTCCATGCGGGGCATGAGCGGTACCATGCAGGACATGTTCCGCCAGCCGGATAACCTCCTGCGCGCCTGTGAAAAAATACTCGAAATCACGCTGGCAAGGCCTATGCCGCAGCCTTCCGAGAACGGGCATATCCGCATGTTCATGACCAACACCCGGGGCTCGGATGACTTCATGTCGACAAAGCATTTTGATAAATTTTACTGGCCGACGTTCAAGAAACTGGTTATCACACTTATCGAGCGGGGCGCCACGCCCTGCATCTTCTTCGAAGGAAACTTTACATCGCGGCTGGAATACCTGCTCCAGGTCCCCAGAGGTAAACTTCTTGCCCGCCTCGATACCGCCGATATCTTTAAAGCCAAGGAAGTTCTCAGGGGCCACGTTTGCATCCAGGGGAATGTCCCTTCGACGCTGCTGCAGGTGGGTACTGTCCAGCAGGTAAAGGACTACTGTAAACGGATTATCGATAAGGTAGGGGAGGGGGGCGGCTTTATCCTGTCGCCGCGTAGCTCGACCGACGAGGTGAAACCTGATAACCTTAAGGCGATGATTGAGTTTACCCAGGAATACGGGGTCTACCGGTAGCTTACCGTTGAAAAATATAAATTGGAGTTAAATCACAATGTATGAAAAGTGGAATGAGTTAACGCCTGATGAAAAACGTGAGGAAAGGTTCAAGCGCTGGCTTTCGCCGCCCGGTGTTAAATTCGCCGGCCCGGAAGCTGAAGCAGGCTATAAGGAAAGAGTCACGAGATTTATCAAGGCTATCAGCCTCGAAGAGCCCGACCGTGTGCCGGTCATTCTACCGGCGGGCAGCTTCCCGATTTATCACGCCGGCATGACGCTGAAAGAAGCCATGTACGATAATGAAAGGCTCGTCCAGGCCTACCGCAAGTTTTTCGATGAATTTGAAAGCGATACGTACAGCAGCCCGGCTATGGTTTTCTCAGGAAAAGCCTCGGATATTATTAACAGTCTTTCTTCAAAGTGGCCGGGACACGGGCTCCCCGATGACGCAAGCATGAACCAGTTTGTCGAGGGTGAGTACATGAAGGCGGATGAGTATGATATTTTACTAAAAGACCCGTCAGACTTCTGCCTGCGTTACTATCTGTCGCGTTCCCTTGGGGCAATGGCCCCTTTTGCGAAGTTTTCGCCCATCCCGTTTATGCTGGGCATGCCCAACCGGTTTCTCATGCCCGCCGTCATGCCGGAAGTCCGCGACATGTTCCAGGTCATTATCGACTACGGCAAAGCGGTGGTGGAGTGGCAGGGGCCGCTCGCGGCGTTCGACCGCGAAGCGCTGGCGGCCGGGTACCCGTCGCTTTTCGGGGGGCAGTCCCATGCCCCGTTCGATATTCTGGCCGATACCCTGCGGGGTACCCGTGGAATCGTCATGGATATGTACCGCCAGCCGGAGAAACTCCTGGAAACCCTGGAAATGCTGACGCCGATGAATATCGGCTGCGGTTTACAGATGGCTAACGCCTCCGGCAGGCCGCTTGTGTTCTTCGCTCTCCACAAGGGCGACGAT
>CAYYVO010000186.1:0-1629 GCA_964475175.1 uncultured Dehalococcoidaceae bacterium
GGAGTGTCTTGTCCGTTACCAGGGGCAGCAGGGCCTCCAGGTTTTTCTCCGTTGAGCCCTCCCTTATCAGGATGTGCATGCCCCGTTTCAGCTTTTCTTCGGCCTCGGCCAGGGTGACGCACTCATGGTCGGAGTAGATACCTGCCGAGATATAGGCATTTAGGTCTTTGCCGGTAACGCCGGGGGCATGACCGTCGACTACCTTGCGGCGGGCCGACTCTATTTTGCTGAGCATAGCGGCATCGCCGGCTAGCACGCCGGGATAATTCATGACCTCCCCCAACCCTATGCACTCCCGCCAGCGCATAATCCGGCGTATATCCTCCGGGCTGATAACAGCCCCCGAGGTCTCCAGGTGGGTTGCCGGCACGCAGGGAGGGGCCATGAGAAATACGTCCAGCGGCAGACGCCGGGCAAAGTCCAGCACATACCGCATGCCTTCCAGTCCGCAGACGTTGGCAATCTCATGGAGGTCGGTAACGATAGCCGAGGTACCGTGGGGCACCACCGCGCGGGCGTACTGGCCCACGTCCAGCATCGAGCTTTCCAGGTGGACATGCCCGTTTATGAGACCCGGCGCCAGATAGCTGCCCTTTAAGTCGATCACTTTCTTAGCGTCCGTATAGTCGCCGATACCGGCCACCATGCCCCCGAAAATAGCCACATTATCCTTTTCCACCTCCCCGTTAAAGGTGTTGACCACGCGGGCGTTGGCCAGGATAAGTTCGGCGGGGGCGTTGCCTCTGGCTACGGATATCAGCTGGCTGGTTTTCATAGCTACCTCTTAATTGGTTCTATTTCTTTGCTATAATGAGTATTCTGTGCCGGGGAGTATCGAAATAGCCGTCCCGGCTTATCCTCAGGTGCATTTCCCAGAGCCTGTCCCGGTATTTATCGATAGAGAAGTCGGGGACGGTCCACGGTATGGCTTTCAGAAAATAGGCGACCGCGCCCACATCGTAAAAGCGGTAGAACTGGATGTCTTCCTGCTGCTCGATGATGTTGAATCCGGCCGACGTAAGTTCATCGACGGCGGACTTCAGGTTCCAGTTTCCGATATTCACGGGCTTATCCAGAAAAAACTGTGCCAGGTTAAGCAAGTTAACGTTGGCGACCTGCTGCGTTATAAATACGCCGCCGGGCTTGAGAATGCGCATCAGCTCCGGGGGGTAATAGGCTTCGTGCCGGTTTATCACCAGGTCGAAGAAATCGTCATCGAAGGGCAGGTTCCTGCTATAGGGGGGCTCCTCCTCCTCCTCGATTTCGAATACCTTTACTCCGAGCGGCTCAAGTCGCTCCCGGGCTACAGCTACGTTAGGGTGGTACATTTCCGTAGCGTAGGTGGTCGGCGGCAGGGGCTGAAAACGCGAGAGCATTTCTCCTCCCCCCGTCCCTATATCCAGCATCGTTTTCACTCCGGAAAGCTGGGGCAGCACCACGTTATAGTAGTTCCACTTCACCGGCGCTTCAACTATCCTGCCGGTTTTAATGATGAAATCAAAGTTCCAGCCGGAGAAAGGTGTTCGTTCGGCCTCTTCAAGGTACTTTTCAAATGAATTCTCTAATTCCTGATTGTCGGGCATCGGTCACTCTTCCAGCACGCAGATATCGGGGAGATTGCGGACCTTC
>CAYYVO010000186.1:1639-4751 GCA_964475175.1 uncultured Dehalococcoidaceae bacterium
AGTCAAGCCCGTAGCCCACCAGGAACTTGTCCGGCACGGTAAGCCCGAGGTAATCGATAGCTACCGGGACCTGGCGGCGGGAGGACTTGTCGGTCAATGCGCAGAGTCGCACCGAGGCCGGCTTTTTCTTCTTGAGATAGCCCAGGAGAAAGGCAGCCGTAATGCCGGTATCCACGATATCTTCGACGACGAGGACGTGCCGGCCGACCACGTCCGTTTTTAGTCCCTGTACAACCTTTACTTTACCCGAGGACTCCTGACCGCCGCCGTAGCTGGACAGCCGGATAAACTCAACTTCCAGCGGGAAATCCAGCATCCGGACGAGGTCGGCCATGAAAACAAAGCAGCCTTTAAGGACGCCCAGCAAAAGGGGATATTTATCGTGGTATTCTGCGGTTATTTCCGAAGTAAGCCGCTTGATTGTGGACCCTATCTCCACCTGTGAGTAAAGTACCTGAAGACCAGCCTGTGAATTCATATCTAATGGGAATTATAGACTTTGCCGGTTAATATGTCCACAGCGGAAGGGGAAAGAGACGGCGGGTTATCTTTCGAGATACATACCAGAACCTGGGAAAGATTTTACATAAAGTTAATATTATCGTGATTTTTTAGGCTTTTTATCATAACATAAAGAGTAAGGCCGGACACTTCTTTTTAGTATCCGGCCTTAGCTCGAGTCCATGGTTTCGGTTTTTACTGACTTCAGATTACCACCTCCTTCCGGTGATTTCCCCCGTATATCGTTTAGGCATGGTTCTTGGCTGCAACGGCTTTCTTCTCGCGGGCTGCCCTGGCCTCGCGGACTGTCTCAACGATTCCACCGATATTGAGGTACCAGACGAAAGCTGCCGGGAAGAGGATTACCGGGATGGCTATTACCAGCGCTACAATCAACTCAATCTGCATCTTTTTTACCTCCTTTTCTTATTTCCAATAACAGCTTACCATCCAGATATAAAAAGCAGCTTCCGCTATGATGCTTATTCGCTTCTACGGGAAACGCCTAATTATTGCGGATTAGGAGAGCTTTAAATACTTAGAATCTATAAGGAAGAATAAGCAGAAATGCGTAATTCAAATTGAGAAATCATGGTTTGTTGCAGTTCGGGAGGGGTCCGGGGTAGTAAATACAATCATACTATATTAAGAAATAGAATATAGGAATATAGAATATGAAAAAAGATGAGGATATTATTGTGAGCTATTCAACTTTGTTGGTAATAACCAGCTCGCTGCTTCCATCATTATCGATGACGTCTATTGCCACGCCTTCAAGGGTATCGGCCAGTTTAGGTTCTACCAGGAGCAGAGCGGAGCCTTCGTATTGAATCACTATGTCACCGGGTGTCTCAACATCAATCCCGATCCCGAGTTTGCCTTCTTCATTGGTTCTGAGCCTTAAACAGGCCGCAGGATGGTCTACATTATTGGTCAGAAGTGCCTTAAGTTCTTTTTTGGCATGCTCGGTAACATCAATCATTATCAGGTCTCCTTTCGGGGCACTTATCCTTGCGACTGTTTTTTCAGCATTTCCTGTGCTTCCTGCCACTTTTCAAACTCTTCTTCGGTCATCGGCGTGCAGGACTGCAGCTTTTTGTTGGCAATAACAATGGAATACAGGTTACGGCATTTCCAGCAGCGGTAGGGACCTTCGAAAATCGGCTGAGTCAGGGACATCTTCCTGACAGCCTGGCAGCTGGGGCATTCTATTTCAAACATTTCCATTTGTTCGGTCTCCTCTGACACAACGGCCACAATTAAGTGCTTTCCATATCTTCGGCGGCTATGTTCAGCTTTACCTGCTTTTCAGTCGCCTCGGCTACATGCGGCGGTTTGAAGTAGACAGCGCTGACATTATCTGCCAGACGGACAACGTACTTCCGCGGCTCTCCGGACCAAGCATCCATGATGATATGGTCAACCTCACCGAGGGATTTGCCATTTTTATCGAAAACAGGCGTCCCGTATTGTATGCTTTGCTCGCTCATTATACTATAAATCCCTGATACTAGGATTGTTTTCGACAGCTAATTCAGGGGAATTTCAACCGGATTATCGCTGGTCTGTTTAATAATTACAACGATTTGCTGCTACATAGATTACAAAAAAAGCTGGTATCTTTCCAGCTTTACACCCTGACAATCTATCAGAGAGTCGATGCTTTGTCAAGCCTACATAAATTATCGCTGTGGCTCTATTATTACTTTAAGGGACTCCTTTGCTTCAGCCACAAGACGAAAGCCGAGTCCTGTCTCCGCCAGGCTCAGACGATGGGTAATCATATCTCCCACCGGCAACTGGCTTGCGTAGATAAGCTTTAGGGCCGCCGCATAATCATCGGGACTGCCCGCATAGGATGTGGTGAGTGTTATATCCGTACGCCAGAAAGTGTCGTTGATGGAAAGGGGGACTGTGACGCCGGGGCCGGTCGGCGCGAAGAACAGGACTGTACCGCCTCTCTCGACCGATGCCAGCGCCTGCTGTGCTGCGGAAACGGCTCCGGCACAGACGATAACAAGGTCGGCAAGGCAGCCGCCGTTAACTTCTCGGAGGCGGTCGGGCGAATACTCATCGGCGCCGAAAACCGTATCCGCTCCCAGCCTTAATGCGGCTTCCCGGCGGTAGTTGCTGATATCCGTGGCAAAGATACGCCCGGCTTCCGATGCTCTTGCCAGCATGATATGGAGCAGCCCGGAAATGCCGCTGCCGATAACGAGGACGTTCTGTCCCGGCTTAAATTGAGCCCGCCGCTGTCCGCGCAGGATGCAGGCCAAAGGCTCGATGAAAGTAGCGTTTTCAAAAGACATGTCGTCGGGCAGGAGAAATACACCGCGGTCGACATTGATGGCCGGCAGGCGGACGTACTCGGTAAAGCCGCCGGGGTCGAAATTCGTCTGCCTCAGGGTGTCGCAAACGGTGTGGTTTCCGCTCAGGCAGTAACGGCAGGTGTTGCAGGGGACGTGATGGGCCACCGCGATACGGTCGCCTTCCTTATACTGTTCAACACCTCCGCCGACAGCCGCCACCTCACCGGCAATCTCATGCCCCAGCACCAGAGGCGCCCGGTCGAGGCGGTACCACCCCATGACGTCGCTGCCGCAGATACCGC
>CAYYVO010000187.1:0-1727 GCA_964475175.1 uncultured Dehalococcoidaceae bacterium
CTTTTCTATATCCTGGTGGAGTCCCTCGATGGCGCTGAAATCGCCGCGGCTGCCCTTGCCTTTCATTGCCTGCTGCACTTCTCCGTCTTTGGCCGCGATAGCCACCATCACGGCGTTGACGTCCGCCCTTTCCTGGGTGATAAAGCTGCCCGCAGAGCTTAAAAATATGACTTTTTTATAGCTGTCCGCGTAGCTGATGGTCGAGGTCTGTATCTGCGGGGTTTTCCAGATAATCTCGTTGTATTCATCCAGCAGCTTCTTCTTTTCCGCCAGGGGGATGGTAACCGGGTTTCTTTCCACTCCGGCCGGCACTTCATCTACAGCCGGTTCTACCGGGGCCAGGTGACTTTCGCCTCTGCCGGCGGACTTGGCCTGCTCTATTGCCTGGGATATCCTGCCGGGCAGCTCTTCGAAGCTGTTAAAGCTGGTAAAGCCCCAGCCGCCGTTTATCAGTGCACGGATGTTACCGCCGCTGGCGGTGGAACGACCGAGAGACTCCAGCTCCCTGCCGAGGTAGGTAAGATGACTCGTCTGGCTCTCCTCAAGCCGCGCCTCCAGGTAATCGGCTTGGTGCTTTTTAAGTTCTGCAGCCAGGTCTTCGGCAATAGTCTCGATTTCCGACATATGATAATATCCTCAGTGGGAAAGTAATGTTGGCTTACAGTTCATAAAGTGTACAGGACTAATGAGGCTGATGTCAATTTGCCCGGACGCTCATTTTTCCGTCGCCTAACTACTTCTTGCGGGCTGTGAAAATACCCATGGGAACGTCTTCACCCTGATAGTAATCCAGCAGTTCCAGCCCGGCTTCAGCGATAGCATCCGTATAATGATTGCGCGAGAAAAGGCCGATTTCCATAGAATATTGGTGGTAAGTAACTACACTGTCGCGCCCTATAAGGTGGTGGAAGTCCACCTCGATTAGACCCGGTGCTTTCAACCTAACGTTTTCCAGGCGTGCGATGTTTACGTGAGAGTGTTTGACTGAATCAACGACAATCCGGGGCTTGAACTCTTCGGTGGTAGACCAGGGTGTTAAGCAGAATACAGCGCCGTCTTTCATATGGGCGGAAAAATTTTCCAGGGCTTTTTTCAGGTTCTCTAGGGTGCGTACAAAGCCGATTGAGCCATAGAGGCATACCAGCGCATCGAACTTACGGTCGATAATAAAATCAATCATGTTACCCTGGTGGAATTCTATACCCGGAAACTTCCTGACGGCATGGCTTAACATTTCCCGGCTGAGGTCAAGACCGGTGGCAAGGAAGCGTCCGCGCCAGTAGGGCATATGCCCTCCGGTACCGCAGGCAATGTCGAGTAACGTCTTGCCGCCGCTTAGCCTATAGGTCTCAATCAGGGATATCACTTTAGCAGCTTCGCGCCGGTATTGCGCGGGCTTCACATATAAATCATCATAATAAGCCGCTATTTCCGCAAAATCATCACGCATAAAACCGTCTCCCGGAATATTCTCATGGAGTAATTGGTGTTATTCGTAGAATACCAGCGTTTCACTGCATATTACCCCTGCTAGGCAACACATTATATAATCCTGTTCACCTGGGGCGCAAAATCTAAGCCGTGCCGCCGTTCAATCTTGACACGTACGAGCCTGTTATCTTAAACTATGATAGGAATTTTCTTATCAATCAGAGTCCCCTTCCAGCTCAATTAGTGAGAACAGGTGCGTAGACCGAGATACCCAAACCAGCAGAGAGGAGATGAGA
>CAYYVO010000187.1:1737-4737 GCA_964475175.1 uncultured Dehalococcoidaceae bacterium
TACTGTATGAGAAAGCCGATGGAATTGCCAAGGTAACACTTAACCGTCCTGATTCTTTAAACGCCCTCAACAGCACTGTGTACAGCGAGCTTTATGACGTGTTCGAGGACATCGAGAACGATGAAGAGGTACGGGTAGTCGTCCTCACCGGGAGCGGCGAAAAGGCATTTGCCGCCGGCTCGGATGTCGTCGAGATGCAGCATATGAACACCCTCGATATACAGAAGTTCGTGGCTACCATCCGCAAGGCATCAGACCGCATTTACTCATTAACCAAGCCGACTATCGCCGCCATTAACGGCTATGCCCTCGGCGGTGGCTGCGAGCTGTCCATGTGCTGTGACCTGCGGATATGCTCGGAAAAGGCAAGGTTCGGCCAGCCGGAGATAAACCTGGGGCTGATTCCCGGTGCCTGCGGCACCCAGCGCCTGCCCCGCCTGATTGGAGCGGCCAAGGCTAAAGAGTTGATATACCTCGGGGACATGATAAAGGCTGACGAAGCACTTAACCTGGGTCTGGTAAACAAGGTCGTCCCGCCGGAAAGTCTGATGGATGAGGCAATGGCATGGGCTAAGAAGCTGGCGAGCAAGAGCGGGCCGGTCCTGGCCATGGCCAAGCTGGCTATCAACACGGGAATCGATACCGATATCACATCAGGCCTTAATATCGAGGCGCGGTGCGTCGCCCTCTGTTTTGCCACCGAAGACCAGAAAGAGGGCATGACGGCATTTCTGGATAAAAGAGAAGCGGAATTTAAGAACAGGTAAAAATATTATAAGGAGGTTCAGATACCGTGGCGATAAAGAATGTTTTTGTCATTGGCGCCGGAACTATGGGAAACGGCATCGCTCAGGTGAGCGCACAGGCGGGCTATAACGTGACGATGTCCGATATCAAGGACGAGTTTATCAGCAAGGGCATGGATGATATCGAGAAGAGTCTCGACCGCATGGTGAAAAAAGAGACTCTTAAAGAAGAAGAGAAGGCCGAAATTATGTCCCGCATCAAGACCACCCTGGACATGGGGAACGCCAAGGATGCCGACCTTATTATTGAGGCGGCACCCGAGGTGCTTGATTTAAAGAAAAATATCTTCAAACAGCTCGATGATATATGCAAAGAGGACGCCATACTGGCGACCAATACTTCGTCCCTGCCCATCGGGGAAATTGCCGCCGCCTCGAAGAATCCGGCAAGGGTAATCGGTATACACTTCATGAACCCGGTGCCGGTCATGAAGGGCGTCGAGGTTATTCCCGGCAGGCATACCTCCGACGAAGTCCTCGAAGCCGCCAAGGAATATGTAAAAAGTATCAATAAGGAGCCCTGCGAAGCCAGGGACTACGCCGGTTTTATCGTTTCCCGTCTAGTTGACGCTATTATGAACGAGGCTTTCTACTGCGTGATGGACGGCAATAAGCCGGAAGAGGTTGATAAGGCCGTTAAACTTTGCCTTAACCACCCCATGGGGCCGCTGGAGCTCTGCGACCTGGCCGGCGCTGATATCGTTATGCACGGACTGGAAACGATGTACGCCGAGTTCGGCGAGCGCCTGATGCCGGCCCCGCTGCTAAAGAGCATGGTTCGCTCCGGTGACCTGGGGCGAAAGACCGGCCGCGGTTTCTACGATTATACCGAGAAGTAAGCCGCATTGCCGGAATCAAGATATACAGTAATAAATGGAACGAGAGGTAGATAATTATGGCAGATAAAAATGACGTTGTCATCGTAAGCGGGGTCAGGACCCCCTTCGGTAGATTCGGCGGTTCGCTGCGGGACATCGATTACTATGAACTGGGTGCTATCCCGATGCGGGAAGTGCTGAAGAGAGTGAATTTCAGCCCGGACAAGGTAGACGAGGTATTCTGGGGAGTCGGCGATACCTCGGCCTGCCGCGACCCATATACGCCAGTCGCCGGGCGGCAGTCGCTGATAAGAGCCGGACTTCCGCACGAAACGGTATCCATCTCCTTCGACATGGCCTGTGTCTCGGCGATGAACGCCGTCAGGCTGGCGGCTTTGGAAATGAAAGCCGGAGAGATTGAAACGGCTATTTGCGGTGGTGCCACCTCTTTCGGTCAGTCGCCGCTCATAGCGAGAGGCCTCAGGTTCGGTGGTTTCCGAATAGGTGATGTCAAGATGGAAGACCCGCTGTATGCCCTTGGCTATAAGGATTTCAATCCTGTTTCCGTGGATAGTGACAACGTTGCCCACGAGTATGGGTTTACCCGTGAAGATATGGATGAATGGGCGTTCCGCAGTCATCAGAACTACGGTAATGCCTGGAACGCCGGTAAATTTAAGGAAGAGATAATGCCCCTGGAGATACCCCAGCCCAAGGGAGACCCCGTAACGCTCGATATAGACGAGCAGTACCGCGCCAATACCACGTTAGAAAGGCTGGCGAGTCTGAAAACTGTCTATGATACCCGCGCTATTACCGCCGGTAACGCGCCCGGCCTGAATGACGGGGCAACAGCCCTGCTGGTCATGACGCGTCAGAAGGCCGAGGAGTATGGTCTTGAAGTCCTTGCTATGGTTATCGAGAGCGTATCGGTTGCGATTAACGCCAGCCGCATGCCGGAAGGCCCGGGTGTCGCCATGAAAAAAGTGGTGAAGAAAGCCAACATGACTTTCGACGATATGGCCGTCATGGAAATCAACGAGGCCTTTGCCTGCGTACCACTGGTATCCATGATGGTCGCCGTCGATAAAGACAAAAGCAAGTACAAAGCTATGGTGGAAAAGATGAACGTAAACGGCAGTGCAATTGCCATCGGTCATCCCAATACCGCCAGTGGCGCCAGGTTGATTATGAACCTGATGTACGAGCTGAGACGGCGGGGCGGCGGCTACGCAATGGGCGCTATCTGCGGTGGCCTGGCCCAGGCCAATGCCTGTATTATCAAGGTAGAATAAACCGGTCTTTTTATTACACTGGTTTTAAAATATTCGAAGGAGTGTTGCATGGACGTATCAAAATTATCTTTGAAAGGTAAG
>CAYYVO010000188.1:0-4676 GCA_964475175.1 uncultured Dehalococcoidaceae bacterium
AGTTCTGCCTATTGACACCCCAAGTGGAGATAGGGGGATTCGAACCCCCGACCTCCGCGTTGCGAACGCGGCGCTCTCCCAATTGAGCTATATCCCCATTACAGGACTATTATAGCATATATCTGCTAGCGTTCGACGCGTATAATCTGGTAGCGCAGCTTGCCGGCCCGTACCGATATCTCGACCGTGTCACCGTTTTTACGTCCGATGAGCGCCTTGCCGAGGGGGGAGGCTCTAGAGATTTTACCGCGGGAAGGGTCTACCTCGCGGGGGTCGACTATCATATAACACATTTCTTCACCGGAAGCCATATCGTTGACGACAATGCTGTCACCGACACTGGTTTTCAAGGCGGGCTCTTTTTTCTCGTCGAGAATCGTTGCGGACTTCAATGTTTCCTCGAGCTCTTTTATCCGCCCCTCGACGTGACCGCGCTCCTCGCGGGCAGCCTGGAGCGGTGCGTTTTCACGGAAGTCTTTATCGGCGGCGGCGCGTTGAATCTCAACGACGAGGTCCCGGCTCCTCTGCTTGAGGTTTTCTAATTCGACCTTGAGTTCATCATATCTCTGCTGCGTCAGGGATGCAGCCTCCGGGAGTCCACGTCCTGGAGCCGCAGGGGCAGCCTTGGACTTTCTGGTTTTCAGGTGGGTAGCCAGATTGGTCCGGCTCCATCCCGCTTTTTTAGCGTAGGTGAGAAAGGAGCGCACCAGCTCCAGCTTTTTAGAGTAATCGGTATCCGATAGTGACAGCTGCTCGGCGTAATTGGCGACATGCGGCGGGGTTAATCGGGAGAACGTAACCTCCCAGCCGTACCAGCGGGCGAATTTATAAACCTCCGGCTGACTGGCTTCTCGCTTTTCGGTCGATAGTGTTGCCAGAAACTTCGCGGCGGCATCGCCAAGGCTGGGGGCACGGTCATTGCTGCTTACCATTTATTCTCCCTTTAAACACGATGCTTTATTCTAAACATTATCCGGTCGGCCGGTCAATCCTGCCGGCGCTGAAAGGCAGCTTTATTATATTCAGAGTTTTAGCCACCACCTGGTATTTCAACAGCCGTAATATAGTTTTACTGTGCCAATCGAAGGACAGGTCTTCCGCCTCGAGTAAGGCTTTATCGATATCACGGTTCTTTACTATTTCGAATACCCGGTCAATCTGGCGATTGCTCAGGCGTTCAAAAAGCCTCCTGGCCCAGTAACAAATCCTCAGCTCCCGTCCCAGCTTTTTCCGCCATGCACGCTCGTACCGTGACAGCCTGCCGGCAGACAAATCTCCGTCCTCAAGCGCCTTATGAAGCGTATCGACGGCAAGCTCGGCGCCGAGGAGTCCATAATATATGCCCCCGCCGCTGATGGGCTTTACCTGACCGGCGGCATCGCCGACTACCAGCAGACGGTCGCCGGACGTCCTGGCCAGCGGTCTCAGGGGGATGCCGCCGTAGCTTGTTTTTACGTCGTCTGATGCTATCTTACCCTGAGCGACTAATTGCGCTAGCCAGTTTTTAAGGTAGAGTCCCGGTCTTTCCCGCGACATCAGCCCGGCCCTGGCCATGGAAGAGGCTGTGGGAACCAGCCAGGCAAAGAATCCCGGCGCCATATCCCCGAAATAGACCTCCACCTCGTCTAATGCCGGGGCCGCTACCTCGGCCTGAACGCCGATGGTGAAATCCCGGAAAGAACCGAGACCGAGTCGGCTTATCAGCCCGGGATTAAAGCCGGCAGCGATGACCACTGACTTCGTCTGCAGGTGAGACTCATCACCACCCCCGGAGGAAACCGTCACCAAAGCCCCGTCGCTCTCAAAGACGACGTCCGTCACCCGGCTGCCGAACCGGTAGTCCGCTCCGGCCTTATGGGCCTGCTCTGCCATGAATCTATCGAAGGCTACCCGGTCTAAGATACATGCCTGCGGTTCGGGGCGCTGTACGTGGAGCAGATTCCCTGAAGGGGAAAAAAGACTGGCACTGTTTACTCTTCTGAGTATAACATTTTCATCGATGGAAAAGGTATCGACGCATTCCTGGCCGATGATGCCGGTACAGCAGGCCTTACTACCGGACTCCGGCTGCCGCTCCAGCACCAGTATCCGGTGACCTTTATCGGCAAGGTAACGGGCGGTATAGCTGCCCGTCGGCCCGCCGCCGATAACTATAACGTCATACATCTATTCTCCGTCAAGGACTCGATTTCTCTCGCAGAGAATAATCCGGGTGGTCGGTTGTTTATTCAAAAATGCCCTTTTCACTTAGCCGGTCGATTTCATCCTGGGGCATGCCCAGAATCTCTTTACAGATATAGTCGGTATGCTCCCCAACCAGTACCGGACGTCGGATATCCGGCTCGGCATCGGAAAGTTTAACTGGATCGGGGTGATAATAGCGGAGCTTGCCCATATAAGGGTGGTCGAGTTCCCTGTAGAAGTTATAATAGGCCATCTGCGGGTCTTCATCAAGGTCTTTAGCGTTGGCGACAACTCCGGCGCCTACCCCGGCCTTTTGAAGAATCTCCTGCACCTGCTCTGCGGTATGATTAATCGTCCAGGCTTCCACGTGTTGGTCGAGTATATCGCTGTCCTGTACCCGGCCTTCGGCGGTGATGTATTTAGGGTCTCTAGCCCAGTCAGGGCTGCCGATAGCCTGAACGAAGCTCTGCCACTCTTCATCGGTCATCACGGCGATTGCCACCCACCGGTCTTTGCCCTGGCATTTATAGATACCGTGTGGTGCGGCGTAGTCGCATTTGTTGCCCTGCAAAGACAGCTCCCGGTTGTTGGCCTGGTAGTCCAGGATGAGTGGTGTCATGTAGTTCAGGCCGGCCTCTATCTGGGCGTGGTCGAGGTACTGTCCCTTGCCGGTGCGTCTTTTGTAATCAAGGGCGGCCATTATCGACAGCGTGGCGTACATCGGCGAAAGCTGGTCGGTATAGTAGGTGGAGGGGGGAACGGGGGGACAGTCCGGGTAGCCGACGATGGTATCCATCATGGTAACGGCGGTCAGTATGCTGCCGAAGCCGGGCTGGTCTGCCATGGGGCCGGTGTGACCGTAGCCGCAGGTGCGGAACATGATAATTTCCGGGTTGACCTGCTTCAGTCCTTCGTAATCGAGTCCCAGCTTGTCCATAACGCCGGTCGGGAATCCCTCGGCGACGACGTCGGCCCATTTTACGAGTTTTTTAAATATCTCTATCGCCTCGGGCTGCTTGAAGTTGAGGCTGATGCCGTACTCCGGGGCGGTGTGGGTGATTGAGAAGAAGGCGCTCCTTTCCAGCCCGATAGGTTCGCCCGGTTTGTTGGTAGGGGCGAAGGGGGCGAACTGCCTGACGGGGTCCGGCCTCGTGGCCGTTTCCACGCGTATGGTCGTAGCGCCGTAGTGGCTGAGGTAATTGCAGGTATAAACGCCTACCCCTGCCCAGCAGAGCTGTATCATTTTAACGCCTTCGAAAGGTTTACTGGTCATTATTTTACCCTGCCTTGTGCATTAAATTGCCCGCTCATCCTGAGCCTGTCGAAGGGTGAGGTATTGTTTAGCGCTATGGTTCGATAAGCTCACCATGAGCGGTTGTTCAGCCCTCTATATCACCTTTTGGTTTTTAAGTGTTTGCAACTCTTCAGCGGAGAGTCCAAGCTCTCCGTAGACCTCGTCGTTGTGCTCCCCGATGAGCGGCGCACGATGTTTAACTCCCACATAGCCCCGGGTGGTCATCACGGCGCCCCCCGGATATTTGAGGGTGGTACCCAGTTCCGGGTGCTCGACTTTTTTCCAGTATCCCCTGGCCTCAAGCTGGGGATACTTTAGGATGTCTTCGGCGTTGTTGCAGGGCCCCAGCTGGAAGCGGTTTTCCGTCGCCAGTTCCAGAAGCTCATCCTTGGTGTGGTTCATGAAGAACTTTCCGAGGACTACCATCAGCTCTTCGGCCTGTTCGCGGGTCATGTCCTCCCAGCTGTGCTTGTCCCAGGCCCAGTCCTTGAAAGTGCCGATGTCGATGCCGTCCTGCTTGATGAACTCCATCATGCTGAGGTTGTTTTTGGCCGCGCTCGGGTTCATGAGGAGGTTCAGGGCGATATAGCCGTCCTTGCACTCCCAGAGCAGTGGGTTGTAGAAGGTGGAGCCGTCTTTGATGGTGACGGCCGCCCGCGCCCGACCGTGCCGGGTGGGGATTTCCCCGAAGAGTGCGTAGGGACCTTCGATTTCCGCCGAGCAGACGATATCCAGCGCCTGTTGGGTGATGCCTTCGACGCGCTGTCCCATGCCCGTGTGGACGCGCTGGCTGAGCGCTATCATGGTGGCGACAGCCCCGTTCATCGCCCCGAGCGTATGGGTATGGTGGTAGCTTACGGTAAGCGGGGGACGGTCTTCATAGCCGGCGGTATAAACCATGCCGCCCAGCGCCCGCACCACAATATCCGGGTCTTTATAGTCTTTGTACGGCCCCTCCCGCCCGAACCCGCTGATGGATGTCAGGATGATGCCGGGATTGATTTTACTCAGGTCTTCATAGCCCAGCCCCAGGCCTTCCAGGTAGCCGTTGGGGAAAGACTCCAGGACGGCATCCGCCGTCTTGACCAGCTTTTTGAATATCTCTTTACCTTCGGCGGACTCTATATCCAGGGTAATTCCTTTTTTATTGGAGTTGAAGGCGAACCATAACAGGTTTTTCTCGGGGTCGGGGTCGTCC
>CAYYVO010000189.1:0-1412 GCA_964475175.1 uncultured Dehalococcoidaceae bacterium
CAGCCGCTCTTCAGTAGCATGTACGAGGTGAGTCCCGCCGATGGCGGCATAAATCAGCTCCTTACCCGTAATTTTCTTTACATGCTGTAGTGTATTAACAATTCCGTGGTGAGCGCACCCCAGGATGACTACCAGCCCGAACTCGGTATCGATAATCATGGCAAGGTCATCATTAAGGCTGTCCTGCTTCAGTTCATCACCATCCATCACGCTCAGGTACTTTTCCACTACCTCGTAATCGTTAACCATGGGTATTTCGCCGGTGGTCATAACATGCTCGGAGATTTGTACCGGCTTTTCGGAGAGTTTGAAGGAAGCCCCCATCACCTCCATCGCTTCCCTGACGAAGGGAATACCGACATATCTCTTGGGTGTATTATCCATGCTGCCATACTTCCTTGCCCAGACATCCGGGTGGGCGATTATCTCCTTCGGGCCGGTCCTTTTTAAAACTTCCATAAGGCCGCCGGTATGGTCGTAGTGGCCGTGGCTCAGCACCATACAGTCGACGGTAGAAAAATCGATTCCCATCAGGTCGGCGTTATGGACCGCGGCCACACCGCCGCCGGTATCAAATAATATAGTAATACCGTCTGCCTCTACCAGCATGCTGAGTCCCCATTCGCCGATGCACATCGCCGTCGCTGTGTTTTCACTCAGTGTTGTGATCTTGATTTCCATAGATTCCCCCTTTTTATTTATACCGGCCAGCCGAGCCATTCAAAGACTCCGGTCAGTCTCAGTCCCATGTAGAAAAGAACAAGAATAAAGATGTACAGCAGCGGCCTCCTGGGCAGTTTGTGAGCGGTCACCGCTCCGAACTGTGCCATGAAAACGGCCGGTAGTGCCAGCAGCAGCCATGAGGTCAGGTTCACGTAGCCCAGGGAATAGGGGAGGCGGTCGGCAATGCCGATGCCGTTGATAATATAACCCAGCACGCCGCCGATACTGATAAATATCATCACGGCCATCGAGGTGCCGATAGCATAATGTATCTCGAACCTGAGTGCCAGCACCAGCACCGGAATCATCAATATGCCTCCGCCGATGCCGAAGATGCCGGAAACCAGGCCCAGGGGTATCGCCCAGGCAATCCACATCCAGGGCTTGGTGACAGCTTCTATTTTATACTTGGGCTCTCTGGCGGTCAGCATGCGGATACCTACAAGCAGGATGATAATGCCGAAGGCCAGTTTGAGCGCCGAGCCGGAAACATGTGTCGACAGGGTAGCCCCTGCGTAGGCAAACGCCAGGCTGCAGGCTCCCATTATAAAGGAGGCACGCCATAAAACGGCCTTGTTGCTGTGATGCCGCCAGGCCCCGCTGAGGGCTGTGGGCAGGACTACCAGCAGGCTGGTGCCGAAGGCCGTCCTCACGGCCAGGTCCGGCGGCAGTCCCATATTGGTATAAAC
>CAYYVO010000189.1:1422-4665 GCA_964475175.1 uncultured Dehalococcoidaceae bacterium
AAACGATGAACTGCACCGGCGTCATGATAAAGGCGCCGCCGACACCGAGCATACCACCGGCAAAACCGGCGACGATACCCGTCGAGAACAGTATGATGATATGTGATACTTCCAAGAGATATTATTCCCCGTTAAAAGTTTTCGTTTATTTCCCCAGTTTTTCCCTGACTGCCGCTTTTTTACCTTCTATCGTCAGGGGTTTGTCCCGGCGCTCGTCAATCCTGATAGTGGTGACTACCCTCTTTACCCCGGCGTCGAAGGCGGAATTATGCATCCTGTGCGCCAGAGACAAGAGTTGTTCCAGGTCGCCCTCTATTACCGTATTCATCGCCGTAAGCTCGTATTTAATGCCCGGCTCGTTCTGGAGTATTTTCACGGCGCCGGCGACGTACTGGCTGACCGAAGACGACTGCGTTCCCACCGGCACCACGCTGATATCAATCATAGCCATTTTACTTTTCCTCCTATTTATCAATAAACATGGGAAGGATTGTTATGTACCTGATTAGATATCCTTTCCACTTATTCTATTTTATTCCTCAAACGCCGGTAATAGGTCTCGGAGAGGTAAAGGGCCGCCAGCGGATTATGCCCGAAAACTCTATCCTTCACGGCGATAACGGTCAGGGGAATGTTGCAGTACTTGATGAAAAGGGTATCGTGGCCGATACAGAGTCCCAGCATGACCGCTAAATCTACCCCCGCTTCGTTGATAATCATTGCCTGGGCGATAGGATTGCACATGGTCTCCCAGTTCTCCGCTCCGGCGATTTTCTCATCGGGGCTGATGCCGATTCTCTCCTTGGGGACGGCCCCCGTCTTGCACTGGACGGTGACGACCTCGAAGCCGTTATTCTCCAGGACCTCGGTCAGGAGGGCGGCTTCCGGAGCCAGGCCGCCGCAGTGGGCGATGCCCAATCTCTTATAGCCGCATTTACGGGAGAACTGAATCAGCTCTTCGATGCGGGGGAGGCGGGTGCGCAGTCCGTCGGGCAGGCGCTCGTAGCATTGAAACTCCTGGACGGATGCCATGCGGGCGAACTCCCTGACCTCCGGCTTATCGTATTCCGCCATTGCCTTTTCAATCACTTCGGGCATAAGCTTCATCGGGCAGAATGCCGGCGCTTTATCCAGCGGCGTGGTATCGTCTCCGGTTTTACTGCCCCGCTTTTCGCAGGCTTTGGTCGGGCAGAGGGCGCACCTGGGATATTTTATATCCGCCATAAAAATTCTCCTTTCTTCGTTCCATTGCTATTCTAGTTACTTGTTAAACAAAAGACAATACATTGTTATTTATTTGACTAACACTTTACATTTGTATTATAATGAAACCACAATTTACCGCTAGGGGTGCACAGGGCTGAGAGCCCCCGTGATGTTGGGGCGACCCTTGGAACCTGACCTCGGTAATACGAGCGTAGGGAAGCGGCCTTAAGAAAAGACCAAGGGTTAGTATATCAGCCTCAGCCCTTGGTTTTATTATTTTCAGGAGGTGCCGGAATGACACAGTTGGAGATTGCTAGAAAAGGGGATATATCCCCGCAGATGGAGGCGGTGGCGAATGTAGAGGGACTGGACCCCGGGTTTGTCCTTGAAGGGTTGGTAAAAGGCACAATTGTTGTTCCGGCTAACATCAACCATTCAGGACTGGCTCCATGTGGTGTAGGGGCGGGATTGTCTACCAAGGTCAACGCCAATATCGGGACATCCTCGGACTTCAATGATATCAACGTCGAGTTGTTAAAGCTGCGTGTGGCTATATCCGCCGGGGCGGATACCGTTATGGACCTCAGCACCGGGGGCGATATACCTGCCATCCGGCGGACGATTATCGCCGGCAGCTCTATACCGGTGGGTACCGTACCTGTTTATCAGGCGGGCATCGAGGCTATCGAGAGGCATGGCGCCATTGTTAAAATGAGCGCCGACGATATTTTTGCCGTTATCGAAGACAATGCCCGCGACGGCGTGGATTTTATTACCGTCCACTGCGGCGTCACCCAGGGGGCCATTGCCCGCCTTAAACAGCAGGGCAGGGTGACGGATATCGTCTCCCGCGGGGGAGCCTTCATGGTGGGCTGGATGCTGCACAACGACCGGGAGAATCCACTTTACGAGCAATACGACCGCCTGCTGGATATAGCCCGCGAGTATGATGTAACTTTAAGTCTGGGCGACGGCATGCGACCGGGCAGCCTGGCGGATGCCACCGACCGTACTCAAATAGATGAACTACTTACCCTCGGTGAACTGGTACAGAGGGCGCAGGAGGCCGGAGTCCAGGTAATGGTAGAAGGGCCAGGGCACATCCCCCTCGACCAGATTGAGACTAATATAAAATTGCAGAAAGCCGTCTGCAAGGGCGCCCCATTCTACGTACTCGGGCCGCTGGTCACTGATATCGCTGCTGGCTATGACCATATTACCAGCGCCATCGGCGGGGCTATTGCCGCCATGGCCGGCGCAGATTTCCTCTGCTACGTAACGCCTTCCGAGCACCTGGCCATACCTGATGTCGATGATGTCCGTGAGGGTGTCATGGCCTCGCGTATTGCCGCGCACGCCGCCGATATTGTTAAGGGTATCAAAGGTGCCGCGGATAGAGACCGGCAGATGTCCCTGGCACGTAAGAGACTCGACTGGGAAGAGCAGGCCAGGCTGGCCCTCGACCCCGAAAAGGTCAGCAAGGTACACGCCCAGCGGGCTACCAAGGGATCGGCCTGCAGCATGTGCGGTCAGTACTGCGCCATGGACCTGGTTGCTCAGTATCTGGGGGTGAATGCGGGCAAGTGCTAGCTCGCTTTGTGCCTGAACTTTGACTCCCTGCTCGTAATGAAATATGCTATAGATATAGGCCCTTATCGGGCAAAGCATAGTTAAGGGGGTGTGCAATGCTTTTTCTACTTATCATAGGTATTATCATTCTTATCATCGGGTTCTATATCTGGCAGACAAATAAGCAGAAGGCGGGAGATACCAGGGATAGAATCGGCGGAACCATCGGGATGATTCTGGGGGTAGTGTTAATCCTTGCCAGCATTATCTTCAGCGCATTCACCACCATTCCTGCCGGCCATCGTGGGGTGGTTATCCGGTTTGGCACCATTACCGGCTCTATTCTAAATGAGGGTCTCCAGACCAAGGTGCCGTTCCTCGACTCCGTGGTGAAGACGTCCGTCCAGACCCTGAAATACGAAATCGATGCCGCTGGCGCCGCCAACCATGGTGTGAACAAAATCCTTG
>CAYYVO010000190.1:0-2322 GCA_964475175.1 uncultured Dehalococcoidaceae bacterium
TGATGGCCTCGGTGGGGCAGGCATCGGCACAGCGCGGTATCGTCCACTCGCCGCTATCGAGAAGGTGGGCGCAGCCGGTGCATTTCTGGGCGATATTAAGGTCTTCGTTCATGAAAATGGCATCGTACGGGCAGGCGTCGACACAAGCCTGGCAGCCGGTGCACTTCTCGGGGTCGATGATAACCAGCCCATCGTCCCTCGTGTAGATAGCCCCCTCTATAGGACATGCCGGGATACAGGGTGCCTCCTCGCAGTGCATGCAGGGCATGGGTACGTAGTGCATTTTCACCTTGGGCACGGTTCCCCGGATGTGCTCGGTCTGCCTCATCCAGAACTGTCCGGTATCCGGCTGGGGTTTCGCATAGGGTGTCCAGTCGTTGCCGACATGTTCATCTTTGCAGACAATCTGGCAGCTGTAGCAGCCATTACAGATTCCAACGTCAATGACAAATGCTTTCATCGATTACATACCTCCTTCAACCCAGGCGTTGAAACGCAGCCCCGCCGCCTGGTCGTATTCTCTCTTATAGGCTTCATCGAATGCCTCGGGATTCATTTTACGCCATTCCTGGTAGTCCTTCTCGGTGACGCTCTGGACATCGACCAGGTAGCCGCTGGTAGCCTGACCGCAGGCGTTCTTGGAAGCTACTCCGTAGGGAGCGATGGTATTAATGGCTCCGCCGCGGTCAACCCAGCCCGGAACAAGCGGGTCGTGGCGGGCGCCGTGGTCGACGTAGGTGACACCGGGCATGATGCGTTCCCAGACACGGGCGCCGCAGAGGACGATGCCCCTCTCGTTGAACACTTTAACGATATCGCCGTCCTTGATGCCCCGCTTCTCGGCGTCGCCCGGGTTTATCCAGACAGGCTCGTATTTATAGCCGTCAGCCCCCAGTACTTTACAGGTAGGGGCTTCCCTAGTCCAGGTAATATCGTCGCCCTGGGCGTGGGTGCGCCACCGGCCGTGGTTAGACATACAGAGCAACGGGAACATGGCGGCCCTTTCACTGGAAATGCGCTCGTCATGCGTGGCGCTCTTTTCAATCCACTTGGGGATGGGCGGCCTTTCCTTGTCATCGGGGAAGTGCTCGGCCAGAGCTGCGGAGTAAAACTCCAGCTTGCCGGTAGGGGTGGGGAGGGGGTTTTTCTCCGGGTCATCGTAGAATTTGCGGAAACCGGGGGAGTCCTGCTCCCAGTCCTTGGCTACCGGGAAGACGAAGTATTTCTTGTCCATAAAATCATCCCAGGAGACAAGTTCGGTGATTTCCATGTCATCGAAGACCTGCTTTTGCAGGTCGCGGGTTGTCTTTTTCTCGCTGAACTCGTCGCCGTAGCCGAGTTTCTTGGCAACTTCCAGCACTACTTCGTAATCGCTCTTAGACTCGCCGACCGGCTGGCAGGCCTGTTCCATGATGGCGATACTGTGGAAGTTGACGCCCTGGCGGACGTTGGTAACGATGTCCTCGACCTCTAAGGTGGTATTGGAGGGGAGGATGATATCGGCGATGAGGCAGTCATTCTCCAGCCAGGGGTGCTGGGCGACTACCGTTTCAATCTTGGGATTCTGGAACGCGTCGATAGTCCAGTTACCGTGGTTCCAGCAGGTGATACGGCAGGGAGTATCCGTCCATATCATGTGTACCTCGGTGCCGCCCTCTTCCTTGGGCAGGGGGTACTGGTATTTCACAAACTGGTCATCAGTCGGACATTCGATGGCGCCGCTGCCGTAATATGTCAGTGGCGGGTCTTCGATGGCCTGCTGGATATATGTCTTGGGGATAAGCTGTTTGCCCCAGGCCCGGATGGTAGTGGCCACCGGCTTGGTGATGCGTTCACTGAGCTCGGGATTGAAGAACCGGGTGCTCCGCAGCCCTTCCGCCCGGGGCATACCGGTATAGGTTATCTGGCTCTGGTGAACGCCGGGTCCGCCGAGTCCCTGCATGCCCAGCAGGATGCATTCGAGGCGGCCGGGCTCATGTGAGAACGGGCCGCGGACAAAAGAACCGCCGAAGTAGTGGGCGATGGATGTTATCTTTTTAGCCCAGTCCCTGGCGAGGGCTTTAATCGTCCATTCCGGGACACCGCATTTCTTGGATGCCCATGCCGGTGTCTTGGGGATACCGTCTTCTTCACCGAGGACATAAGCCTCGACCTTGTCCATGCCCACCGTGTGGGTCTTAACGTATTCCTTATTATAAGTCCCCTCGGTTACCCACATGTAGATGATAGCCAGCTGTAAAGCGGCATCAGTGTTGGGCAGGACGGGAATCCATTTATCAGCGTGGACGGCGGCACCGTAATTAAGGTCGGGGCAGATATATA
>CAYYVO010000190.1:2332-4645 GCA_964475175.1 uncultured Dehalococcoidaceae bacterium
GATATATACCTGCTTGATGCCGACCTCGGTCCAGAAGTAGCAGAGGCGGGTGGCGCACTGACCGGTAAAGCCCCAGGGGGTTGTCTCGGGATCGCCGCCCCAGAACAGTACCATGTTACAGTTCTCGGTCATATCTTTGATGATGTTGTTGGCCGGGTCCATCATGCCCTGGATACCCTGCCCCCAGACATGCTTGGAGCCCCAGTACCAGCCTTCCCAGCTGTCCGGGTTCCTGACCTGCTGGGTGAAACCACCCATCATATCGAAGAGCCTGCCGGAATGGCCGTGGGGGGTATTGATGGTCTTGCATTCGCCATGTCCGTCGCCCTGCACCAGGATGGCCAGCGGGCCATACTTTTTATGGACTCTCTTGACCTCACTGGCCAGAATATCGGAGGCTTCTTCCCAGGATATTCTCTTGTATTTGCTCTTGCCGCGGTTCTGTGGATTCCTCTCGCCATTGGGGTCCCAGTCCACGCGCTTCAGGGGATACTTGATTCGATTTGGTGAAAAGGTCCTCTTTTTATAGGCGAGGGAGAACGGACCGGGTACCGATTTAAAAAGTGGTTTATAATCCTTTCCGTTCCGGGTAATCTTCCATGGGCGGAACTGTTCGGGATCATACTTCCAGTCGTAGTGGAACGGTCTGATCCTGATAACTTTACCGTCTTTAACGTCGACGGCGCATTCGCCGCCGCCGCCGAGCAAGCCACCAAGGGCTAAGGCTTTTATTACCGTTTTATCCGGTTTAACGTCAACAATTTTGCCTTTTCCATCAGACATTTCGGTCTCTCTCCTTCCAAAAATTCGCGTTTGAGGATGATTAATTGCTGCATTTATTATTTGATGCGGTGGATATACCTGAACGGGTGGGAGTTAAAACAAAAAAATACGAAATTGTACACAATACTCTAAAAATCTACATCAGCGTGCTTCTAATTGTCAAGTTAAAACAACCAATTTAGTTCCATATAGAATTACGCAATTTTATGATTTTTGGAGCAAATATTCCTGAGATAAACTGTTATCTTACAACCATTATTATAAATTGCGGCAGTCTATATAATAGCGACAGCGCGTTACGTGAAATTGTCTATTTTGGAGGGTTGCTGATAATTATAAACAAAGTTATTTATTCTACATTCGGATATATATTTATTAGTAGAACATATTATACCTGTTGTTTGACTTATATGTGGTATAATTAGAAGTGGTGTGGAAGTAATTAGAGAAACAGAGGCGAAACATGAAATCTAGCTGGAAACGTAATAGTTTAATATACATCATCGTTTTACTGGCGGCTATTCTCCTCTTTTATGTCCTGATACCCAATGCCAATGAGCCTGACAAGATACCTCTGAGCCAGGCTATCGCCTTGTCCCAGAACGAGGAAATTGAAAAGCTGCTGGTGGAAAACGAAACACTGCTTATTACAAAAACCGATGGTGAGGAAGTACAGGCTGCTATCGGTAATCTAACTGTGGTCGACCTTCAGGACCTGGGGCTTGTTCTCCCCGCGGGCGGCTTTGAAATCAAGGCATCCGGTGGTATTAACTGGGGGGGTCTTCTGATTAACTTTTTACCACTCCTGATTCTCGGTTTCCTTTTATTCTTCCTGTTCAGGCAGGCGCGTGGGGCCAATAACCAGGCGATGAGCTTCGGTCGCAGCCGGGCCAGACTGTTTCCAGCCAACCGCACCACCGTTACCTTTAACGACGTGGCCGGTGTGGAAGAGGCCAAGCAGGATATGCAGGAAGTGGTGGAATTCCTGAAATCGCGTGAGAAATTCGAGTCGCTGGGAGCGCGTATCCCCAAGGGTGTTCTATTGATAGGCCCACCAGGTACCGGTAAGACTTTACTGGCGCGGGCCGTAGCCGGTGAGGCCGATGTCCCCTTCTTCTCGATAAGCGGCAGTGAGTTCGTCGAGATGTTTGTCGGTGTCGGTGCCTCCAGGGTACGTGACCTCTTCGACCAGGCCAAGCGTAATACCCCGTGTATCGTTTTCATCGACGAAATCGATGCCGTCGGACGCCAGCGTGGCGCCGGACTCGGCGGCAGTCACGACGAGCGTGAGCAGACACTCAATCAGATTCTGGTGGAAATGGACGGGTTCGATACCAGTACCAGCGTTATCGTTATCGCGGCTACCAACCGCCCCGATATTCTCGATCCGGCGTTACTCCGCCCCGGTCGCTTTGACCGCCGGGTGATTCTGGACCAGCCGGACATCGTCGGGCGGACAGCGATTCTCAAGGTGCATACCAACGGTAAGCCGCTCGATAAAGATGTCAGCCTGGAGACGCTGGCCAAGGG
>CAYYVO010000191.1:0-1417 GCA_964475175.1 uncultured Dehalococcoidaceae bacterium
GGATGAGCGGACGTGTTTACCGTTCAGGATGAGCGGACGTATTTACCGCTCATGGTGAGCCCGTCGAACCATAGCGGAGGAATATAGAATACCACAATATTACTTTTACCACCATGAATGAGCAGAACCAGTATTTGTCATGACCGATTTGATTTACTGAAAGAAAAAGGGGGAGAGTCTCTCCCCCTTTAAGACTTTTGTATTATGGCAGTAGCTTTTATTATTCAACCGTAACGTTGATAACGAGTGTCCAGACGTCTTTCTCCCCGCCCTCCCAGGGCCGACCGTAGCTGAAGGATATGGTGGATGTGCCCGCAGACAGGGAGTTGAAGACCCAGACATCTTTACCCGGGGCGCCGGTAACCATCTCACCGGCATCGACCAGGGGCTGAACGAACTCGTGGGATTCCTGCTCGATGACCGAAGGCGCGCTGATTTCGGCATCGGCCCCCCACTGAAAGCCAGTGGTCGGATTGGAGCAGAGGGTGACAATCAGTGAGCCGGGCATAACGAGTTCAACGATTTTTCCGACGTGACTTACCGATGCGAAATCATCGCAGGGAAGTTCTATTTGTTCATTCTCCGTGTGCAGGGGGGTATCGGGTATCGGCGGCTCTGTGGGCACCTCTACATCGCACCCCAGAGCGAACAGCGGCAACAACAGGACGGAAATCAGACCGAAAAAGATGGCTTTTTTCATGGATATGGCCTCCTTATAAAGGAAATAATTTTATTACTATATATTATAACGAATGACCTCATGATCTGGATAGCGGTATGCTGGCATTTTCAAGGGTGCTTTTTGGTAACTTCCACCGTCCCGGCATCGGCGTCCACTTTTACCCAGTCGCCTGTCTCTATTACCTCCAGCGGATTGCTGTCTAGTTCCGTCACCGCCGGGGAGCGCAGGAGTACCGCAGAAAGCGCCACCTTCGTGGTCATATCGTTGAAAATAAGGGCTTTGGGGCTGGTGCCCAGCAGGCGGGTGGCGTGAAAGGCCATTGACGTACCCGATGACCCCTTGGTGCCGGGAAATACGAGCACTTTATCTTTGAAGCTCTGACCTCTTAATTCGTGGCGCCTCTCTATGATAGTGCCCTCCCTGGGGTCGATGCCGCCCCAGCCGGATATCGTATCGTTTGTCACGAGGGCCTCGCCTTCGGCGCAGCCGCCGACTACTTTCCGTCCGTGAAGTTCCAGCTTCTTCATTTGAGGTCTCCTCTCCATTCCCCGGTTACCGCCGCTTTAATGCAGTCCGCCTGCGACCCGAACCAGGTCGGGAAGCCGAGCATCGCCGGCATGTAATGCGCGTGCTTGGCCGAGTCCGTGGCGGCGGTCTTAACGTCTTTGGGCGAGATATGGCTGATACAGGGGCAGGTATCCGTCATCAGGACGGCGCCGGCTTTAGAGATAATAT
>CAYYVO010000191.1:1427-4636 GCA_964475175.1 uncultured Dehalococcoidaceae bacterium
TCCTGGTCGGCGATGGTCTTGAGCGCCCGCGGCGTGAAAATCCAGAGGTTAACGTTATCGTGGACGCGCTTTCCTTCCAGCAGCCGGGCGGCGTTCCATAACTCTTCCAGCGTGTAGTGGGGGCAGCCCAGCATTATAAAATCGATATTTTCATCGGTGGCCGAGTTCAGGTTTTCGTAGGCCTCCCGTCTCTCCTTTTCCCCGAACTTCAGCGTCGCCACAGACTCTTTCCTGCCGAAAGCTTGCTCCAGCGAGTAGGCCTCCGGGGTAAAACCGACGACGTGGTACATCTCCACGCCGCCCGATGACGCCGCCGCCGCCCCGTGGTGCTTTAGCCGGGCGATATTCGGGGCTTTATGGATGCCGTTGATAACCGGGACGTGCTCCTGCACCTTTTCGCCGACATAGTAGCCCAGCAGGCCCCAGTCCATGACACTTTCCGGCTGATATTCGACCTCCACCAGGTGCGTGCCCAGCCGGTTGGCATCGAGGTGGTAGCCCCAGTAGGGCGTCTTGCCCACCAGCATCGATGCCGTGGCGCTCTCCATCCCCTCGATATTGGTACGCCCGCCCAGGACGGAGTTGCAGTAGATAACGGCCGAGGACTCAATCCAGGCGCAGTGCTCGCCCATGACGGGCACGTTGCCGACCAGGTAGGGAGCGCAGGTGTGCATCAACTGCATGCCTATCCGGGCGCAGACCTTCTCGGTGAGTAGGTTTATCTCGTGGCGGGCCGGAGAAATACCCTGGATTTCCCAGTTATCCGGGTCCATTTCCCTTATCAGGCGGCAGGTAAAGACCTTGGCCTCGGGCAGTTCGAAAGGCTCGTCGCTGTCCAGGTACATCTGCGCCAGCGCGGCATCGACATCTCTCTCGGTAGCCGCCGGCCTTGATTGTGAATAAGCGCCCGCCGTCACCGAGACGCAGACGTTATTGGTATCGATAAGGCTTTCCGCTCCCAGCGCCTCCCCGTATCGCACCAGCAGGTCCATTGCCTTCTGCCGGGCAATGCCCTCGCTGCCCTGAAGTATTGCCTTTTCTTCATCGGTTAATAGCATATCAAAGTCCTCTCCGGTTAGTTCTATGACTTATTCAAAATCTCCCCAGCGCGCCGGCCAACCCGCGCCTTCATCGGCCTGGAGGGCCAGTTTGGCGTAAAGCGCCAGCATTCCTTTAACCCCGGTCTGGGAGCGCGGTTTCCAGGTCTTTCTCCTCTTTCCCATCTCCGCGTCAGTAAGCTCGACGTCCAGCCGGCGTCCGGGAATATCTACATTAATGCGGTCGCCGGTCTTAATCAGCGCCAGCGGCCCGCCGACCTGGGCTTCCGGGCAGACATGCCCGATGGATAGATAGCCCTGGGTGAAGCCGGAAAAACGGCCGTCCGAAATCACGACCACATCCGGTATCTTTCTCGCCTTGAGCGCCCCCACCACCCCCAGGCATTCCGTCATGGCGGGGCCGCCGCGGGGGCCTTCGAAACGGCAGATAACGGCATCGCCGGGTTTAACGGTAGTATTTTCGGAGGCAATATCCGCCACCGCATCATCCAGGGAGTCGAATACCCGCGCGTTATATGTCCTCTTTAGTAAGTCCTTGTTCTCGACAACGGTGTGTCGTACGACGGCGCCCCGGGGGGCGAGGTTCCCTTTCAATACCGCTATAGCTCCTTCCGGCCAGACCGGGTTGGCCACCGGCTGAATAACCGGTGATTCTGTATAAGTGACACCGGCGAGGTTTTCTCCCACCGTCTTGCCGGTAACAGTGACACATGATTCGTCAAGGAAGGGCCGGAGCTGCTTCATCACCACCGGTGTGCCGCCGGCTTTATGGTAGTCATAGAGCACGTAGGGGCCGGACGGGGCTACATTACATAAAGCCGGGACCCTGCGGCTTACCTCGTCCCAGTCGTCCAGCGTGAGCGGTATTTCCGCTTCGTGGGCGTACGCCTGCAGGTGGGCGGCGGAGTTGGTGCCGCCGCAGGTGGCCATGTCCACAGCAATAGCGTTTTTCAGCGAGTTGATGGTGACGATATCTCTCGGCCTGATATCCCGCTTGACCATCTCCAGAATCTTCTCGCCGGTCTCTTTGGCGTGCCATATCTTCTCGGCGGAAACGCCGGAGGAGGTGCTGGAGCCAGGCAGGGCGATGCCCATCCCCTCGGAAAGCACGGCCATGGTGTTGCCGGTGGTCATTTCGTTGCAGGCCCCGGCGCCGGTGGCGCAGCAATCGGTAATCTCGTTCATTATCTTGGCGATATCTTCGACTGAAGCAGGGGAGTCCGACGATGCCATCAGCTTTTGCTGGACTATCGACTGGCCTCTGACGAAGCCCATGCGTTCGCCCTCGTAGTCGCACGGCATCATCTGCCCCCCGCCCAGAAAAACGAAAGGACGGTTGAGGCGCAGGGCAGCCAGGATCATTCCGGGGATTATCTTGTCGCAGGAGGCGATGCCGACCCACCCGTCGCACCAGCTTATGTACAGTGACGACTCCACGGCGGCCAGGACGGCCTCGCGCTGTGGCATGTCGTAAAGCATATCACTCTGTATCTTGTGGGGCACGGAACAGAGACCGGGCACATTAATCTCGAAAGGCATGCCTCCGGCCATGCGGATACCGGCCTTGACGCCTTCCGCTACGGCCCTGAGGTGAACGTGCCCCGGCGACTGCTCGCTCCATGAGTTGATGACGGCAATCCTGGGGAGGGAAAGCTCTTTAGCCGTGAAGCCTATTGCCTTGAATATTGCCTGGTGACCGTATTCCCTGATGTTTAGTCTCGGCGGTGTTGTCATAGCATCCTCCTTGAACTGTGGTGCAGGTAAAACGTGGGGATTTTATCATTTACCCGGGCGGTAATTTAATTTTAACAGCTTAGTATTTTACGGGCAAATTGACATTCTATTCAACGCATGCTAATGTTGATAATAATAGTCAACAATTTTTTCCGGGGGTGACGGATATGGCTGAGATAATGCCGCGGGTAGAAAAGCTGAAGTATGGAAATATTGAAATTCCGAAGCTGACCCGGGGAATCGCCCGGGACGTGGCGGAGCTAATCGGGAATACACCGCTCGTCAGGCTGAATCGTATCGCAGATGGTGCCGTGGCCGAGGTGGTCGCCAAGCTGGAGTCGTTCAACCCGGTCAGCAGCGTTAAGGACAGGCTTGGCGTGGCCATGATTACCGATGCCGAGGCCAAAGGCCTTATAA
>CAYYVO010000192.1:0-4595 GCA_964475175.1 uncultured Dehalococcoidaceae bacterium
TCATCATATCGAGCCTGGGATGACATGAATTTTATTGTTATACATTACCACGAATAGGTATATATTAAACATACTGTTAAATTTTTTGGAAGAAAGGAGTAAAAATGGTTAGAGGGGGATACATGGGAAAGCTCCTGTGGGTAGACCTTTCCACGGGTAAAATAGAAGTTGAGCAGCCTGATGATAACCTTTACCGAGATTTTATCGGGGGCTATGGGATAGGTTCCCGGTTGCTTTACAGCAGGATGAAAGGGGGAGTGGATCCGCTGGGACCGGAGAACATCTTTGGCCTGATTACTGGGCCGCTTACCGGTACACCGGCAATCAGTGGTACCAGATATACAGCCGTGGGCAAGTCACCGCTTACCGGCGGTTGGGGAGACGCCAACTCCGGAGGACATTTCGGCCCCAGGCTCAAGTTTGCCGGCTATGATGGGGTATTCTTTACCGGTATCGCGGACAAACCGGTCTACCTGCTGCTCGACAACGGTAAAGCCGAGTTGAAAGAGGCAAGCCAGTTATGGGGTAACGATACATACTATACAGAGGAATCCCTAAAAGCGGAATACGGTGACGCCGCTGAGGTAGCCTCTATCGGCCCAGGCGGTGAGAAACTCTCCCGCGTGGCCTGTATTATCCACCGTCACGGGGATGCTGCCGCACGCTCTGGGCTCGGTGCGGTGATGGGTTCCAAGAAACTAAAAGCAGTGGTAGCTAGAGGAGACCAGAAAGTGCCCCTGGCTGACAGCGAAGCAGCCAACAGAATCAGAACAGAACACATGGAAGCCTTTAAGGCCAGATTCGGCGGTATGAATGAATACGGCACCGCGGGACACGGAGATATGTCAGCCATGAGCGGTGATACACCCGTAAAGAACTGGGGTGGTATCGGCGTTATTGAATTGCCTGATGTCTCCGGCCTCAATAAAGATAAGATGATTGCCAATCTTGACTACAGGACAGGCTGCTGGCACTGCCCGTCGGCCTGTAAGGCCATCCTAAAAGCCGGGACAGAGTATCCCTATCCGGCCGGCAGTAAACGGGTGGAGTATGAGACCATTGGCGCTTTCGGTGCCAACTGTTTGAACACTAATGCCGAGGCGATAGCTATGGCCAATTATATCTGCAACAGCAACAGCCTAGATACCATCTCTACCGGTAGTATCGTTGCCTTCGCGATGGAACTATATGAGCACGGTATTATCACCAAAAAGGACACGGACGGCATCGATCTCAAGTGGGGCGACCCTGATGCTCTGGTTGCCATAACCGAGAAAATAGCAAATCGCGAGGGAATCGGGGATATCCTTGCAGAAGGAGTTCAAATTGCCGCCGAGAAAATCGGTAATGGCGCCGTGGAATACGCGGTACATACCGGCGGTCAGGAACCCGGCATGCATGATCCTAAACTGAAAGGTCATCCCTTGCAGTATCCCCGTCATCCTACCGCCACCGTATACAAGATGGATTCAACTCCGGGTCGGCATACCGGGGCTTTCGGGCCCGATGGATTTGAAAGGCATCTTAATAATTCCATGGGTACCTGCCTTTTCGTTTTCTTATCGCCTCTACCCTCGAACCCCACGGTAGGCTCACCGTTCGCAGCGCCCATGATGAAAGCAGTCTCCGGCTGGGACCGCTCCTGGGAAGAGTTGCTTAAGGCGGGTGAGAGAATTGCTAACATGAGGCATGTCTTTAACCTCCGTGAGGGTATCAACCCTGTAGAGAGCTTTATACACGACAGGGTACTGGGACGGCCTCCTCAACAGGAAGGCCCGCTAGCCGGGGTATCGATTGATGAAGAGGCGGAGACATTGTGGAATCTGGGCGCCCTGGATTGGGACTGGGTAACCACGAAACCTAGCCGGAAGAAGCTGCTGGAACTGGGGCTTGATGATGTAGCGGACGAAATTGCCCCGCCGCTGCAATTACCGGGCTTCGGACCATCAGGGTAACAGGTCAGTAATCTTAGAGTAAAAGATAACCGGCCGGTTGGGCATCGGCCGGACTGCAGCAAGGTAATCTCGATAAAAACAGCCGGGACCTGGAATAGGTCTTGAGATATCTCTTTAGCTAGAGGAGGTAAGTGTATTGAAAGCGATAATAGTATATCTCTCATATACTGGAAACACCAAGCAGATTGCCGTGGCGATTTATAAAGGTATGAGCACCGCAATTGACCAGTGCGACATTGTTAAGCTACGCAAAACAGATCCTGAGATTCTGGCCGGTTACGACCTGATAGGTATCGGCAGTCCGGTGCGACTCGGCAGTATGCCGTTCGAGCTTAAGGAATTTATCGCCGGTATGAACTCACTGGAAGGAAAACACTGTTTCGTTTTCAACACCCATGCCGCCCTGCCGGTCAACTTCATGCGGGAGGCGGTGACTGCCCTTAAAGATAAGGGGCTGGATGTTATCGGCTTTAAAAACTGGTACTGTTCCGTATATCTACCCTATGTGCCCAAGCCATACTTCACCGACGGCCACCCGGATGACATCGACCTCAAAGAAGCCGAGGACTTCGGCCGGGAAATGGTCGAGCGCAGCCGGAAAATACATGACGGCGAGCCCGACCTTATCCAGAAGCTGCCGGAAGGCAAGGCGTACGATGAGATTTACGGCGGCATAATGAGGGGTACGCTGCCTACGGGCGTCATGGAGGCGCGAGCCCAGGGATTCAGCATCGACATGGACAAATGCACCCGGTGCAATTACTGTGTGGAGCTTTGCCCCACCCACAGCATCGATTTCTCCGTAGAACCGCCGGTTTTCCATCAGTGCGAACAGTGCTGGTTGTGCGAGCAGACCTGCCCGGAAGGCGCCATATCGTTCAACTACCCGCCGCTACATAAATCACACAACGTCATGGTGGCACAGAATTATGCCACGTCGCTAGAAGCCGCCGAGAAAGCCGGGCGTTTCCGCCCGCTGGTAAAACCCGAGGAGGTCGGCTGGGAAACAGCGCTGTATGTAACCACAAAACCGCCGCGTTTCAAGCTCGCCGACCCAATCTGATAAAAACATCCGCATAAACCCCGGAAAAAGGAGATAGGTTATGGATTCGAAAACATTAGAGGCACAGATTAAGTACCTGGAGGAGAAAATCGGAGTTCTGGAGACGGAGCTTACCGCCGTGCATGATATCCAGGAAATTAAAAAGCTGCAAAGGACATACGGCTATTACCTGGATAATCGCCTGTGGGACGACATCGTAGACCTGTTTTCCGATAAAACGGAGTCGCTCGAGATAAGCGACAGCGGTGTTTACCTGGGCAAAGCGGGCGTCGAGAGGTTCTTCAAGGTTTTCCTGAGCGGCGGCGGCCTGCCGCCCGGACGTGGCACCCTGGGCACCCATATGCAGCTCCAGGGCGTGGTTAATATGGACCCGTGCGGCGATACGGCTAAAGGGAGATGGCAATGCGTCATCCTGCTGGCCGTACCTTATAACGACGAACTGACGGCAATGGTTGGATTCGGCGTGTATGAAGTCGAATATATCAAGGAAAACGGCGTCTGGGCATTCAAGAAAATGCACTTCTATCTTATCTTCCGCACGCCGCTGCATGAAGGCTGGGTAAAGACGCCGGTGGTTTATTCCATGGCCAACGGGACCCCGGATAAGACGTCGACCGTCTATAAGCCGCTACCGGACAGGTATACCGTCCCGTTCCACTATAACAACCCCGTAACCGATAAAGAACCGCGTATTACTCCATGACTGCTAATATATTGTAAATACTAAAGAGTAATTTTTATTACAGGAGGGGAAAATGGCAGAGACCAAATACGGCAAGTACGTCATATCAAACCCCAAGATTGCCGAACATCTGGCGCATCATTCCAAGGAAGCCGCCTATCCCTGGAAAAATGAAGCTGAAATCTACCTGGATGGCGAAATCGTGCCCGGATGCCCAGTGTGGTTCGATATTAACTGGATTTATAGCACCCACCTGCCCTCCGTGCCGGGCTGGGTCAAGCCGCATAAACACGAGCAAAATGAAATACTCCTTTTTATTGCGACCAACCCGGAAGGAGACCTGGGCGGAGAAATCGAGATATCAATAGGCAAAGGCAAGGATAGAGAAAGACATACCTTCAGTCACACCACGGCCGTCTTTATCCCGGCGGGAATAACCCACTGCCCGATTGTCTATAAAAGTGTTGACAAGAACAAACCGCAAATGATGATGGCCCTGTTATTTAATCCAGAGTACACGTAAACACCAGATTTAAAAAATAAGAAAGAAATAAGGAGACCTGCATTAAACGATTCCGTTTTCCCTCATTTTCAGGCTTTCTAATCCTTTTTATCCTGGCTCATTTCATGCACCACCTCCTGGGGGCATTATTAACACCGCTGTTGCCGTTCATACGCGACGAATTCGTTCTTGATTACACACAGGCGGGATGGTTGCTCTCCGCGTATTCATGGTCGTACGGAGTCAGCCAGATACCGGCGGGATATCTTTCCGAGAAGATAGGTTTACGCCTGATTATGACCATCGGCATCTCGGGCGTGGCACTGGTCGGGATATTAATCGGTGTTTCGACTTCTTACTGGATGATGGCTGTCTTCCTGGTAATTCTGGGTT
>CAYYVO010000193.1:0-839 GCA_964475175.1 uncultured Dehalococcoidaceae bacterium
CCGATGGCCTTGTCCAGGGGAGTATTCGGGTTACCGATAAATACTTCCCTTCCGTTGATTCTTGGAATATCTTTTATCTTCATATCGAACGCTCTCCTTTTTAAAATATAAATATTTGATATTATATAATATTTTACGAGGTCTGCAAAAGTTTGTATGTGACTTTTGTATCATGGCCTAATGTATCTTGACAGCTTCCATCCAAAGAGAGTATAGTTCAACGGATGCTTGACAGAATCGAGTCAGTATTTTAGACTCAAAAGCGTCATCTCATTCAAAAAGGGAGGATACCTTATCATGGGAAAAATAAACGTTGCGGTAATCGGCGTGGGAAACTGCGCCTCATCATTAATTCAGGGTGTTCACTACTATCAAAATGCCAAGGAAAACGAAACTGTCCCCGGGCTGATGCATGTCAACCTCGGCGGATACCATATCCGGGATATCAACTTCGTAGCTGCCTTCGATGTGGATAAGAACAAGGTCGGAAAAGACCTGTCACAGGCGATTTATACTAAACCGAACAACACCTTTAAGTTCTGTGATGTGCCGGAGATGGGGGTCAAGGTTTCGAGGGGTATGACTCACGATGGTCTGGGTAAATACCTCTCGCAGATAATTGAAAAAGCTCCCGGGCCGACGGCCGATATCGTCGGCATTCTCAAGGAAACTCAGACCGATGTCGTACTTAACTACCTGCCCGTAGGCAGCGAGGAAGCTACCAAGTGGTATATCGAGCAGGTGCTGGATGCCGGCTGCGGTTTTGTCAACTGCATCCCGGTAGTCATCGCCAAAGAAAAATACTGGCAGAAACGCTTTGCAGACAGGGGCCTGCCGGT
>CAYYVO010000193.1:849-4581 GCA_964475175.1 uncultured Dehalococcoidaceae bacterium
CAAGTCGCAGGTTGGCGCCAACATTACCCACCGTTTGCTTGCCCGGCTTTTCCAGGACAGGGGAGTTAAGCTGGAGCACACCTATCAGCTGAACTTCGGCGGGAATACCGATTTCATGAATATGCTGGAGCGTGAGAGACTGGAATCCAAGAAGATATCCAAGACCAATTCCGTTACCTCACAGCTCAATTACCAGCTGGACCCAGATGACATCCACGTAGGACCCAGCGATTATGTGCCGTGGCTGAAAGACCGTAAATACTGCCATATCAAGATGGAGGGGCGGACCTTTGGTGACGTCCCGCTGATTATAGATATGAAGATGGAAGTCTGGGACAGCCCGAACTCGGCTGGAGTCGTCATCGATGCCTTGAGGTGCTGCAAGCTGGCCCTCGATAACGGACTAAAAGGCGAACTGACGGGACCTTCAGCGTACTTCATGAAATCACCACCGATTCAGTATACTGACGACGAGGCCCGCAAGATGGTGGAAGATTTCATCAGGGCAACTGCTCAGCCAAGTACTCCGGCCAAGCAGACACAAAAGCAGGAAGCTGCCAAGTAGAAGCCGATGAAAATAGCACTTGTATCGCCATATGATTTCGCTTATCCCGGAGGCGTGGTCAACCATATATCATGTCTAGAGCAGCAGTTTACCCGCATGGGGCATGACGTTAAAATTATCGCCCCGGCCTCGGAGGCTGTGCATACCTTCGGCGACAGGTTTATCGGCATAGGCACCCCCCGCTCTATACCGGTCAGTGGCTCTATCGCCCGCGTTACCATGTCTATTAGATTAGAATCGCAGATAAACGAGGTCTTCGAACGGGAGAAATTCGATATCTGCCACCTTCATGAACCTCTAATGCCGACACTCTGCACCACCACGCTCAGATTAAAAGGCGCCCCGATGGTCGGCACGTTTCATGCCTCCGGCGGTAAACCGTGGTATACCATGTTCTCGCCGGTGGTGAAGTGGTATCTCGACCGCTGGTTCCGCAAACTCGACGGACGCATTGCCGTTTCCCAGACGGCCCTGAAATATGTCCAGGGCTACTTTCCGGAGGAATACACCATTATACCCAATGGAATCGATACGAATCATTTCAATAACCATTCCCTGCCTATCGATACGTATATGGATGGTAAAATCAATATCGTATTCGTCGGGCGTTTTGAGAAACGCAAGGGATTCAATTATCTGCTGGAAGCATACGACCTGGTCAGGAAGGAGGTCCCCGATTGCCGCCTCATTGCGGTGGGGCCGGGCGTGCGGCTGCGTAAGAACTACGAGAAACAGGTCAGGAAGAACCACATAGAAGACGTTGTTTTCACCGGCTACGCAGCCTATAGCGATTTGCCCAGGTACTATACCACCGCCGATATCGTCTGCTTCCCGGCTACGGGTCGGGAAAGCTTTGGTATCGTTCTGCTGGAGGCCATGGCCGCGGGCAAGCCGATTGTCGCCACGTCTATCGACGGTTATTCCGGCGTGCTGGCAGATGGCGTTGACGGGATTGCCGTACCGCCGAGAAACGTTGAAAAACTTGCCGAGGCGATACTTAAACTCATCAGGGACAAGCAACTCCGCGAGCAGATGGGCGCCATGGGTAAACCCAAGGCGCTGGCATACGACTGGTCGCTACTCGCAAAAAGGGTTCTGGATTTCTACGTCGAAACGCTGGATAAGATAAAAAGACCGGCGACAATCGCAGAACCGGAACCTCCGGAGATCTTCACAACTTCAGGAACACACTGAACCATGTCTAAACTATCCACAGCCCGTAAAGGAATCGGGGATTCCATTGCGCAACCGATTGCCAGAGTTCTGGCCAGAACCCCGCTAAAGCCCAACACCATAACCTGGATTGGATTTCTGGTAACAATCGGCGCAGCGGTACTTATTGTTACCGATCACTTCCTTGCGGCGGGAATCGTCGTGCTGGTGGCCGGACTTTTTGACATGCTGGACGGAGCACTGGCCCGGCTGACGGACAGGGTTACCCGCTTCGGTGCTGTGCTCGATTCTACCCTCGACCGTCTTTCCGAGGCTGCACTGCTGCTGGGACTGCTGGTGGTTTACGCGCGGGGGCAGGATGTAGTTGAGAGTCTCCTCGTAGGTGTCGCTTTGCTCGGGTCTCTGATAGTCAGTTACCTGCGCGCCCGGATAGAGGGACTCGGTATTGAATGTAAAACGGGGCTTTTTACCCGGCCGGAAAGGGTCATTGTCCTGGCACTTGGCCTTCTGCTGAGCCGGTTCGATTATGCCCTGATAACGGCTATTTGTGCTATCATATTTTTCAGCTATTTTACAGCCGGGCAGAGACTCCTTTATGCCTGGCGGCGGACAAGAGACTAACTTTCAAAAGATTTTAATAAAAAAGGAAATAATATCTAGACAATCCACGTCTTTGATAGTAGAATTGATGCTGGATTTTTACAAAGGGAGGGGAATATGCCTGTAGTCGCTGTAATCGGAGCCCAGTGGGGTGATGAGGGCAAGGGTAAGATTGTTGACATGCTCGCCGAGAAGGCCAAATACGTGGTGCGTTTTTCCGGCGGCGATAATGCCGGCCATACGGTCGTTAATCCTCACGGAGAGTTCAAACTCAGCCTGGCGCCGTCCGGAATCTTTTATCCGGACACGATATCGGTTATCGGCAACGGCGTCGTGGTCAATCCCGAGGTGCTAAATAAAGAAATAGACGAACTCAACTCACGCGGTATAGATACGTCCCGGCTTCTCATCAGTGACCGTGCCCACCTGATCATGCCGTATCATATGGTTTTTGAAGCGCTGGAAGAAGAAGCCCTGGGCGGAAAGGCTATCGGTACATCCCGGAGGGGAATCGGCCCCGCCTTTGCCGATAAAGTCGCCAGGACGGGCATCCGCGCCGGAGACCTGCTGGATAAGGATGTTTTGCGGGAAAGGCTTACCGCGGCGCTCGATTATAAAAATAAAGTCCTGACCAAGGTATACGGGAAAGAGCCGCTTTCCATCGATGAGATATATGAACAATACTGTGCTTATGCCGACCGCTGGGCACCGCATATCTGCGATACAACAGTCGTGCTAGCGGCAGCTCTGGAGAAAGACGAAAATGTCCTCATGGAAGGTGCCCAGGGCATGCTGCTGGATCCCGACTTCGGGACGTATCCGTATACAACGTCATCCTCGCCGCTGTCATCCAACGCCTGTCTGGGTGCCGGTATCGGGCCCGGCACAATAAACCACGTTGTGGGTATTTTCAAGGCTTATCAAACGCGTGTCGGGGCCGGACCTATGCCGACCGAGTTGAACGATGAAACAGGGGAGATTATCAGGGACTGCGGCAATGAATACGGTACGGTTACCGGACGCCCCCGCCGATGCGGATGGTTCGATGTCGTGGCAGCCCGCCTCAGCACGCGCGTCAATAACTTTACATCGGTGGCTATTACCCGCCTCGATGTGCTGGATACGTTACCGCGTATGCGGATATGCACAGGCTATAAGGTAAACGGCGATACAATCGATAACTTCCCGGCCAGCCTGGCGGTACTGGAGAAGTGCCAGCCAGTCTACGAAGAGCTGCCGGGGTGGGAGAAGCCCACCGGCGGCGTGCGTATCTTCAAAGACCTGCCGGTAAAGGCCCAGCGTTACGTTAAAAGGCTCGAAGAGCTGATAGGTCGCCCCTCCAGCCTGGTTTCGGTGGGTATGAGAAGAGAACAGACAATCGTCAGGAAGTCGAT
>CAYYVO010000194.1:0-4555 GCA_964475175.1 uncultured Dehalococcoidaceae bacterium
CAGCTATGGTATCATCGAACTTCCTGCCGGAGTGCATATCATCGCCGGTCACTATATATTCACCGACCAGCCGGCGGCTGCCCCGCGTACCCGTCTGTGAGGCCGTATCCAGTATAAAACTGTCTTCAAAGCCGGGGTAGTTCTTCACCATGAACTCATGCCCCTTGCGCATCATCTTGCGCACGCTGACCTCCAATGTAGTAAGGTCTTCGACGCTGGTGGATTTTAGGCCCGGTATCCAGTTATTCACCCAGACAACATCGTTGCGGTGCCCGGCTATAGGCAGCAGGAACGTTCCGGCGACTTTTCCCAGTTCCTGCATCAGCTCCTGGGCTTTTTTAGGTTCCGCTTCTCTGAAATCATTGTACTTTTTGAAATCACAGTTCCCTACCCGGAACACCAGCGCCAGCATGGAGCTCCTCAGCTTGGGGTCGAGAGCGCCGTCGAATTCCGCCCCGGCAGTTGGTAGGAGGTCACCGTCACCGGTGCCGTCGATTACTATCTTGCCGAAGACGGCCTGCCGCCCCGACTTGCTTTCAAAGATGACACCTTTAACCGTATCACCTTCGACAATCGCCTGCGTGCCCCAGGAGTGCAGAGAAAGCTCGATTTCGGCTTCTTCCACCATGTCGTTCAGGACGCATTTGAGCATCTCGGGATCGACCGTCCAGGTCAGCCGTATCTTACCGTCCACGACTGTCGAAAAATGGTTCTTCCAGCGTTCAAGTACCGAAGGGTCGGACGAGCCGATTTCATCCAGTTCCGGCCCCACGTAACCGCCTTTAATTTTCCCCAGTCTCTTCATCCATTCCAAACAGAGTCCGGCTATCTGGGGCTCCGTGCTCACTCCGTCGCTCATATGGGGGATAAGGATAACAAGGCCGCCGCTGGCCATGCCCCCCAGATGCCCGTACCTCTCCAGGAGAATCGTTTTGGCCCCGTTCCGCGCCGCGGCCACCGCCGCCGAATGACCGCCGGGCCCGCCGCCGACCACAACCACATCGGCTTCGTGATAGACGTCGATTTCGCGGGCCGGTTCTTTATATTTCCCGGTGGACGCTGCTGAATTCATGATAACAACCTCCTTGATATGGGAATAGGACAAAAAATTACGAAGCAGAAATTACTGCTTCGCTGGTGAATATAGGTTATAAACGTATATTTGTCAACTGTAAAAAATGCCGTCACCTTAGACGGCTTTTCATGAGGAGGCTACTCGAAAGCGTATATTTTACCGTTTTGCGAAGCGATATAGAGCATTCCGTTAGAAACCGCGGGTGAAGAGGTAACCAAAGCCCCTGTAGGTCTTTCCCAGAGCTTTTCACCGGTGGCCCTATCCAGCGCGTAGATATTCCCGTCATTACTGCCGAAATAGACAGCCCTATCGGTAACCGCCGGTGAGGAAACTACGTCGTCCAAAGCTTCAAAAGTCCAGCCAACTTTTTGGGAAACGGCATCGATGGTAACCAACCTGTTACCCACGCCAAGGTACAACACGTCGTCTACCAGAGCCGGAGAAGAACTGGTCCTCCCCCATAAGTTAGTACCCCATATATAACCGGAGGCCGATGGAGGTTTAGGTGCAATTCCCCAAAAGTAAAAAATGTTCCAGAATCCCTTGAGCTTGTTTTCAAAAGGCCAGTTTCTTGCAGATATATCAACAGCATAAACAGAGCCGAGGTTATTAGCGTAATATACAACGCCATCACGTATTGCCGGAGAAGATATCACGGGGCGGTTCATTCTGAAATTCAACCTTACCCTTCCGTTAGTGGCACTGAGGACATACAAACTGCCATCCACCGAACCGACAACCACCAAACCTTCTGAGACCGCTGGTGAAGATATCACCATTCCGCCGGTATTATAGTGCCAGATTTCCTCACCTGTTTCGACATCCACGGCATACACACGATAATCATCAGAGCCAATGAAAACCATGCCGTTGGCTACGGCCGGTGAGGACCTGATGGCATAGTCCGTCTCGAACGTCCAGATATGTTTACCGGTAGCGGCATCGAGTGCATAAAGGTTACTGTCGTTCGACCCGAAGTAAACCACACCATCGACGACTACCGGTGAAGATTCAATCCAGCTTTCCGCCTCGAACGTCCAGCGCTCCTCGCCGGTGACAGCATCGAGGGCGTAGAAAGTGCTGCCCCGGGTACCGAAGTACACGATTCCGTTAACTACGGCGGGGGATGAATGGATGGCATCATCGGCCTCGTAGGTCCATTTTAAGGTACCCTGGGGTAATGTATCGACGGAGTTGATATTTCCCGTACGGACGAGGTCATGCCGGAACATGGACCATTCGCCTTCTCCCGGCACCGACTCTATAGTCTCTGACAGACCGTACATGATATCGGTGAACTGGTATAAAACGAGAAATATAATAAGCAGGCAGATAACACCGAGTATCGAATACCTTATTTTACGCCGGCGTTTTACGTGTTGTTGCCTTTTAGCTTCCCAATCGGTATCTCTAAAAACCATTTCAATACCTATAAATATCTTATCTTTTATGCCAAATCACTGTCAACATTACGAGACTCAACTAACGGCATACGCTAACGTAAAAAGCAGGCACTCTTTAGTTGCTACGTATAATTCAACACGCTGTTTCCCATCTACCAGGTCAGGTTACCGGGGGTATCTTCAGACTCCCGGGGGCTTCTTATGAAAAGAGTTGTTATGGTAGCCAGGGCGGCCAGTATTAGCACGGAGAGAAAGGCTATATTATAGCTCGAAGTAGTGTCATGTATCCAGCCGTAATAAACCGGCGATATCATCCCCATAGGAGCCAGAAAAGCCACGACTGTGCCGAGAATCGAGCCGAAAGATTTCCTTCCGAAATAGCGTCCCAATATCAGGATGACCAGCGGCATTACCGCACCGGAGCTGAGCCCGTGACAGACCAGCAGTACGTAAACCGAGGCCAGGTTCTGATATAGAAGATAAGAACCTATCCCGATGACCTGAAGCAGAAAGGCTACCGTCAGCAGAAAGTGGAGGCGGTCTTTGGCTATGCGGTCGGCGATAATACCCCCCGCTAACCGGGCCGGTACGGTGAAGAATACCATCATTCCCAGCATACCGCTGGCAACTGTTTCATCTATGCCGATATCGGTTAAAAACGGGTGAACATGAAGGTTAAAGCCTCCGGTGATAATGTTGTGGACGCTGAAAGCGGCAATTAGCATCCAGTATGTCCGGGTTTTTATTGCCTGCCTGAAGGTATATTCCGTCTCTTCAAAGCTCGAGGCGTAGCCGATACCCTGTTCGACAAGGGTTTTTTCATCATCCCGGTCTATATCGGCGCCGTCGGGCAGCATACCGTAGTACTCCGGCCGCCGCGGCTTTATCAGCCAGAAAGCAAAAGGAACACTGGCGAACATCATAATACCCCAGATGAGACAGGTAAACCGCCATCCCTGAAAATCTAACAGAGGCTGGATGGACAGCACCACTACAACGCCGAATGCCCCGATTAGTCCGAACTTTATTCCCTGTGCCAGACCCCGCCGCTTTATAAACCAGTCGTTAATCTTTTTATCACAGGCCACCGTCAGGCCGATGTTCAGTCCCAGTCCGATGAGGGCACCCCAGGCTACGTAGTATTGCCATACCTCGGTGATATAGTACATCAGTATCAGTCCGGTGGCAGCTACGGAGACGCCGATAATGACAATCCATCTCGGGCCGAATTTATCGGAGAGCCAGCCTACCAGCGGTGAGGTTATACCTCCCTCGAGCCTGCCGATGCCGGGTGCCCAGGATGTAGCCGCCCGGCTCAGCTTTAACTCGGTGGCAATGGGCTTAAAAAATTCGGAAATCCCGTAGGTATTAAAGCCGTGACCAAGTCCGGATACGATTCCGATGAAAAGCACGGACCACCATCCGAAGAAGATACGGCGGTGGGGGCTCCTTTTTTCCGACAAGCTATTACCTCTTTTCAGAAGCCGGTGAACGGTTTATTCAATAGCAGGTTACTATGGCTTACAGAGTGCCGCTACATCAAGATCATGTTCCCAGGGGCATCTTGAGACGTGCATGACGACAAAGGTGCTGGTTCTGTTGATTTCCGGTATGTTGGCTATTGTGTCCCTGACGAACTCGTCAAACTCAGCAGGGGTATGAAAAATAAAAACTCCTATTATATCATAAGTGCCGGTGCAGCCGCCCAGATAATAGACGTTGGGACTCTTTATCAGCAGCTGCTCTACCCTCTCCGCAGAACCTACCTTCACCTCGATGCACATGATGCACATGAAATCCAGTCCCAGCTCCTGGGGATTGGCGACAGCGCTTATCTTCATCGTATTGCTTTTCAACAGCCCTTTTACGCGGTTGCGCACCGTTCCTTCCGATACCTTCAGCTTACGTCCGATTTCGCGGAAACTCTGTCTGGCGTCTTCCTGTAATTCCCCGATTATTTTCTGACCGAGTTCATCCAGCATTTTACACCTCCAGAACGCAGTTGGGCGGATTACTCTGATATAAATATATGCAATTTCGCAAAGAAATGCAAATGATTTAATTGATTGCGTAATAT
>CAYYVO010000195.1:0-4551 GCA_964475175.1 uncultured Dehalococcoidaceae bacterium
GAATGCGGGCGCTTTACCGAGTTGTGGAATCTGGTCTTTCCACGGTACAACCAGGACGAGGCGGGCAACCGCACACTACTCCCGAAACCGAATATCGATACCGGTATGGGACTGGAAAGGCTAACGGCAGTAATAGCCGGCAAGTCTTCTATCTATGATACCGACCTTTTTGCCCCGCTGCTGGACTGCGTCTGCGGGTTGACGGGCAAGAAATACGGCGATAATACCGAAGATGATACGGCCCTGAGGGTGGTGGCCGAGCACGGCCGTGCCCTGGCATTTCTCATCGCCGACGGTGTTATCCCCGGCAACGAGGGGCGGGGATACGTGCTGCGGCGGCTTTTGAGGAGGGCGACACTCCACGTGATGTCGAAAGGAGCCACGAAAAAGACGAAACAGATATCGGGCGCGGATGCCTTTCGACTATACGATACCTACGGTTTTCCGGTGGAGCTTACGAAAGAGATTGTAGAAAAGTCCGGTTTCACGGTGGACATGGAGGGCTTCGAAAGGGAGATGGAGAAGCAGCGGGAGAGGGCGCGGGCGGCCCATAAGTTCGACGTGGCAAAAGGCGGTTCCGGTGAGATTAAACTGGATGTAGCCGGTACTGATTTCGTCGGGTATCACAGCCTGGAACAAGAGGCAAATATCGCCAGGCTCCTGGTGGATGGTAAAGAGGCCGATACGATAGAAGCGGGGCAGGAGGGTGGCATTGTCCTCGATACCAGCCCGTTCTACGCCGAGATGGGCGGGCAGGTCGGTGATACGGGCGAGATTATCAGCCCCAACGGTAAGTTTGCCGTTACCGATACCTTGCGCGTCCAACCGGATATTACCGTACATCACGGTAAGGTCGTGGAGGGTTATTTACTGGCCGGGGAAGAGGTACAGGCGGTGGTGGACATGGAGCGCCGCCTGGATATCGCCCGCAACCATACGGCTACCCACCTGTTGCAGTCGGCACTGCGGCAGGTACTGGGTGAGCATATCCAGCAGCGCGGCTCGCTGGTGGCCTCGGAACGTTTAAGATTTGATTTTTCCCATCTGGCGGCGATGACTCTGGACGAGGTAAAGGCCGTACAGCGTATCGTCAATGATAAAGTTCGCCAGAACCTGAGGGTTTATGATGAAGAGACCTCCTATGCCGAGGCGGTAGAGGCGGGAGCCATCGCCCTGTTCGACGAGAAGTACGGGGACGTGGCACGCGTGATGCGTATTGGAGAGCCTACAATAAGCGCCGAGCTCTGCGGCGGAACCCATATAAATTTCACCGGCGAAATCGGTTATTTCCACATCGTCAGTGAAGGAAGCATCGGCGCGGGACTGCGCCGCATTGAAGCCGTGACTGGTCGGGAGGCCGAAGCATATATCGGCCGGCGTCTCTCCGGCCTGGAAAACATCGCCCTGTCGCTTGAAACTTCACCGGAAGAAGTGCCGGAGAAAATATCCGGAATGGTGGCGGAGCTGGACAAAGAACGTAAACTCGTTCTTTCGTTAGAGAGGGAATTGGCCCACAAAGAGGCGGAAGCTCTTTTGGAGAAGGTGGAAGAAATCAAGGGTGTAAAAATACTCTCGGCTAAAGTGTCATCGGCCAACCAGCAGGGCCTGCGGGACATGGCCGACTTCCTCCGGGATAAGCTGAAAAGCGTCATCGTTGTCCTGGGTGCGGTCAGCGGCGAAAGGCCTGTTTTTGTTGCAGCGGTAACCGCCGACCTCGTTAAGAAAGGATATAGTGCCGGCGATATCATCAAGCAGGTTGCCAAAGCAACCGGAGGCGGGGGAGGTGGCCGGCCGGAATTTGCCCAGGCGGGGGGACGTGACAAAGCCAAGTTGGATGAAGCCCTGAATCTGGCGAAAGACGTTATAAGGCGGGGTGGTTGACATAACACGCGTAATGGGACTGGATATCGGGGACAGCCGCATCGGCATAGCCCTCAGCGATCCGTTGGGTATCCTGGCTACTCCCCTGAAAATAATCAAGAGAACCGATGACGCAGAGGCCCTCGGTGAAATCTCGGAAATCGTTCGAGAAAAAGGGGTGGGGCTGATTATAGCCGGCATACCGCTGAATATGGACGGCACCCCGGGTCCGCAGGCAGAAAAGACGGAATCCTTTATCGCGGCTTTGCGCAGTCAGGTCGATATACCTGTTGAATACCGCGACGAACGCCTTTCGACGGTTACCGCCAAAGAGCTGCTGGGGGAAACGCGCAAGACTGGCCGCGATACCCGGTATGATGCCGCCGCCGCGGCCGTTATCCTTCAGAGCTATCTTAATGAGTCTGTCCCGGATAATCTTCCGCCGGAACAGGCCGGGTAAATAATATTACGAACGCACCCTCTTTTTGTCAGGGATAGCTTTGTTGACAAGCATTTAATCCCCCGAGTATCATAGAATTGAAAGTATGCCTTCTGAAATTATTGTTAAGAAACTTGCGTATGTCGTCCCTTACTTGAGGATTCGGCACGCTGGCGGAACGGATTAATTATTATGGCTGGAAAACGGGATTATTATGAAGTGCTCGGGTTGAGCAGGGACGCCTCCTCGGAAGAAATAAGGAAAGCTTTCCGTAAGCTGGCGTTCCAGTATCACCCCGACCGAAACAGGGACGACGGCGCATCGGAGAAATTCAAGGAAGTCAACGAGGCTTATGAAATCCTCTCTGACGCCGATAAACGGGATGCCTACGACCGCTACGGTCACAGCGGCGCTGAGAATCTCTTCGGGAGAGGATTCGAGGGATTCGATTTCGGCGGTTTCGGCGATATCTTCGAAGCCTTCTTCGGCGGCTCCGGCACGACCACTCGCCAGACCCCGCGACGCGGTAACGACCTGCGTTACCGGACATCAATATCGTTTGAAGAAGCAGCCCTGGGCTGTGAGAAAGAGATAGATATCACCCGTACCGAGTTGTGTGCAACCTGTCACGGCACGCGCGCCAAACCGGGCAGCCAGCCGGTGAGATGTGAAACCTGTGAAGGCTCCGGCCAGATACGCCGCGTACAGCGGAGTCTCTTCGGCCAGTTTATCAACACAACCATCTGCAGTGATTGCCACGGCGAGGGGAGGGTGGTTACAGACCCCTGCCGCGACTGCAGGGGCACCGGTTTTCAGAAGCAAAAGCGGCGAATATCGGTCACGATTCCCGCCGGAATAGACAATGGCAACGGCATACGGTTAAGTGGAGAAGGCGAGGCCGGAGCACGCGGCGCTTCGCCGGGCAATTTGTATGTAGTAGTCTCGGTAGCCAAACACGAGTTCTTCACCCGCGAAGGCGACGACGTTATCTATGAGTTGCCGGTTAACTTCGCCCAGGTGGCTCTGGGGACAGAGGTAATGGTGCCGACGCTTTACGGTGAGCAGAAGCTGAAAATCCCGTCCGGAAGTCAGACCGACAAAGTATTCCGATTGAAAGACAGGGGCATTCCTCATCTGCAGAGACACGGGCGCGGCGACCAGCTGGTGGTATTACGGGTGATTACTCCGGAATCACTGAACAAAGAACAGCGTAAACTGTTTGAGGAGCTAGCCAAGAGTCTCGGTTCTTAAGTCTTTGTGGTTGAAGAGCGGCCTCTCCTGCGGAAGAGCGATAACAATCTCCAGCGTCTTCCGGCCAGTTCGTGTTTGGCGTTCCCGCCCATAAGCTCGACGGCGGCTTGCTTGGGCTCGGCGTTTTCGTAAAGTACCTGGTATATCTTTTCCGTTATCGGCATTTCCAGACCGAGCTGCTGGGCCAGGTTGCGGGCGACCATAGTAGTGGTAATACCCTCGGCCACCTCGATCATGGAATCGACAATCTCCGCCAGCGGGCGGCCCTTGGAAAGCTCAACGCCGACATAGTGGTTCCGACTCAGCGGACTGGAACAGGTAGCGATGACATCGCCCAGTCCGGAAAGCCCGGAAAAGGTAAGGGGATTTGCCCCCAGGGCCATTCCCAGGGCGGTAATCTCGGTCAGGCCGCGGGTAACAAATGCGGCCTTGGCATTATCCCCATAGTGCAGGCCGTCGGCAATCCCGGCGCCGAGGGCAATGATATTTTTCAACGAACCCCCCAGTTCCACCCCGATAGTATCTGAATTGGTGAAAACACAGAAATTTGGAGAAGTGAGTATTTTCTGTGCTTTTCTGGCGGTATTAATGTCCTCGGATGCTACCACTGCGGCGGCAGGAAGATTATGCATTATTTCGCGGGCGAGGTTAGGCCCGGATATAACACAGATATTAGACTGAAAACGGTCGTCAATCTCTTCGGCGATTACCTCGGACATGCGCTTGTTGCTGCCTACTTCCAGTCCTTTAGCAGCGCTTATTATTATGGTGGACTTGGTGAGATGACTTTCCACCTGCGAGATATTCTGGCGCATTGTTGCCGAAGGCACGGCCATAATAACGGCAGCTATGTCATCCAGCGCCTCGGCAATATTGCTGGTAATAATCATCCGGGGAGGTAGAGTAATATCGGGGAAACGGTTCTGGTCCAGGCCTTTATTTTTGATTTTATTGGCTTCCTTTTGTGTTCTCGCCCAGAGGCGGACTTCCACTTCTTTGCC
>CAYYVO010000196.1:0-4546 GCA_964475175.1 uncultured Dehalococcoidaceae bacterium
TATTTTGCGCCAATGACCTCCGAGCCGGGAGAAGTTGAAAGCCTGGAATCACACCTGCCGTTTCTTTATTTATACCGCGGCTTCCACCAGGACAGCTGCGGACACGGCAAATACCGGGGAGGAGTCGGCATGGACTACGCTGTAAAAATCCATGCCGTACCCAGTGCGGCACTGGGCACCTGGGGCTTTGGCTCCAAGATAACGTTATCACAGGGCCTCTTCGGGGGTTATGGTGTGCCGGCGCTGCCCTTCCTGGCGATATCTAAATCCAATTTGAATGATATGCTGCAAAATTCAGACCCGAGTATACCGAGTTCGGCCAGGATGCTTTACCGGGAACAGGCTATTAAGGGGCGCTATACCATAAGAGGATATCCCTGCGTGGCTGAACCTACTAAAGAGGGTGATCTGGTCGCCGGTGGCACAGGCGGGGGTGGTGGCTTTGGGGATCCGATTGAACGTGAACCGGCACTGGTGATGCAAGACTTGGGGAAAGGGACTATCTCTCACTGGGCAGCCAGGAACGTCTATAAGGTTGTTTACGATGAGAAAATACTGTCGGCTGACGAGGAAAAAACTAGAGCGCTGCGCGAGCGGGAAAGAGAGAACAGAAAGACAAGAGGCAAGAAGTATACGCAGTTTGAAAAAGAATGGCTGAAGAAGAAGCCCAGTGACGAAACTCTGGAATTTTATGGCGCATGGCCGGAACCCAGTTATGAATCGTTCTCGTATTTTGGCGACTGGTCAGGGTATCAGAAAAATGAATAAAAGCGTAGCAAGCGCGAGAGAAGCGCTGGACGGTATCTTTAACGGTGCCGTAGTGCTGTGCGGCGGCTTTGGCTGCGTGGGCGGTATGCCGTCAACTCTACTCAGGGCACTTTCAGAGCTACCGGTAAAGAACCTGACGCTGGTCGGTAATGCACCGGCACTCGGACTGGAAGCCCAGAAGACGGCTGCCAGGACCATGAAGGTACCGGAGTCCTATGCGGACGGCTCGTTGCTATTAGAAAACGGACAGGTCAGCAAGTTGATTGCTTCCGTCCCGGCGATGGCTATATATCGTCTCCAGGAGCCTTTCCCCATCGTCAAGGCTCTACAGGAAGGACAGGATATCGAAATTGAGCTCGTGCCGCAGGGAACCCTCGCCGAAAGGATAAGGGCAGCCCGGGCCGGTATCCCCGCCTTTTATACTGATACGGGAATAGGAACACTTCTGGAGAAAGACAGGGACATCAGAGATATTAACGGTAAGCCTTACCTCCTCGAATACGCCATTAAAGCCGATTTTGCGCTTATCTGGGCCTACAAGGCTGACCGCTATGGTAACCTCATCTATAAAGGCACTTCACGTACTTTTAATGCCACCATGGCAGGAGCGGCCAATATCACCGTTGCAGAGGTGGCTGAGGTCGTAGAGCTGGGTAAACTGGACCCCGAAACGGTAGTCACGCCGGGTTTATACGTAGACCGCATCGTCGTCAGACAGGGGGACGCGGCATGAGTAACTTCAAAAACAGGATGGATGAGCAAACCATAGCCATGCGTGTAGCCAAGGAATTCCAGGATGGGATGGTAGTAAATCTGGGCGGCGGCATGCCGAGTCTGGCATGTAATTTCGTTGCCGAGGGCAGAGAGGTCTTGTTCCACACGGAGAACGGGGCACTCGGCTACGGCGGCACGGCTTCTTTAGAAGAAGCTGATTTTGACATGTTTAACGCCAGTTTCCAGCCGGTTACGTATTTACCTGGAATGAGCTTCTTCAGTCATGAAGAAGCCTTCGCTATGATTAGAGGTGGCCACATAGATATCAGCGTCCTCGGCGCACTGGAAGTTTCCGAGAGAGGTGACCTGGCTAACTGGGCGATAGGGAATATGAGGGACCATGATGGAGACGTTGTTGCCTGGATTAAAACAGGTAGGTTTCCCCCGGCTATCGGCGGCGCCATGGATCTTGCCGCGGGGGTAAAAAGAATCATCGTCGCCATGACGCATACGACAAAAGACGGCAGCCCCAAAATTGTCAAAGAGTGTAAATACGAGATAACTGCGCACAGGTGCGTATCGCTGGTCGTTACCGATATGGCCGTGATTGAGGTCACTCCGGCGGGACTGGTCCTGAAGGAGCTGGCCCCCGGCTTGACTCCTGATGAGATTCAGGCGGTAACCGAACCCGAGCTGAAAATAGCCGATGACCTGAAGGAGGTTGAACTGTAACTCAGGGGTTATCGTGGAACAAAGAAGTGAGGAGAGTCAAATGAAGACCCGAGTCCCGATGAGGGAAGACCTCTTTGAAGAAGTTTCTGGCAAGAAATTACTGGTCGGAGTTAGATGCCGAATGTGCAAGCAGGTAATTTTCCCAAAGAGAGACACCTGCCTTAATTGCCTGGGAGACGACCTGGAGCAGATATATCTTGGCCAGCATGGAAAACTCTACAGCTATACTATTGTACATATGCCGAGTGAGCACTTCGATCCCCCGTATGCCATCGGCTGGATAGAGCTGCCGGAGGGAATAAAAATATTCAGCCAGATCAGGGGCTGGCAGGAACACCCCCTGACAATAGGGATGGATATGAGTTTACATTTTGAAAACCTCTGGAATGAAGAAGACAACGAAGTGGTGGGCTACGTTTTCAGACCTTCCGAATAATTGAGGAGCTATGTGAAATGAGAGATGTAGCTATTATCGGCGTGGGCAGCACCATATTCGGTAAATTACCGAAGATGTTGACCTACCAGCTCGGGGCAGAAGCAGCCCGGGCAGCGGTAAAAGATGCCGGCATCAATCCCAGAGATATACAGTTTGCCTACTGTGCCAACCTCTATGGAGGCATGGTAATCGGGCAGGCAGTTATTGGGGAGATAGGGGTCACGGACATCGAGCTGACCAATGTTGAGAACGCCTGTGCCGGCGGGGCCGCAGCTATCACGAAAGGCTGGTGGGACATAGCATCCGGACGTTATGATCTTGGAATAATCGTTGGTGTGGAATCCATGACCACCAGTCCAATAGCCGGCAAACTGATACCTCCCGCTAAAGGCGACATCACCGGAGAATTGGGTATGAACATGGTGGCGAGGTTCGCCCTGTCACAAAGAAGGTATATGCACATGTTTGACGTTTCCCTGGAACAGATCGCCCGGGTCTCCGTTAAAAACCACCGGCACGGGTGCTTGAACCCTTATTCACAGTATCGGAAAGAGCTGACCGTTGAAGAAATTTTAAATTCTCGCCCTATTTGCGAACCTATTACCCTGCTGCAGTGCTGCCCGGCAACGGATGGAGCCGCCGCGGTGATACTGGCCTCCGCTGACCTGGCCAGGAGATACACCCAAAAGCCCGTCTTTATTGGGGCCTCGATATTGAAAAGCGGGGATTACGCCTTCCGCTGGGATGATATAACCTTCTCTGATATGACTTATAAATGCGCCAACAATGCATATGAAATGGCTGGCCTCGGCCCTGAAGACATCGATGCCTGTGAGCTACACGATGCCTTTGCCATGAACGAGTTACAGCATTATGTTGAGTTGAGTTTCTGTAAAAGGGGTGAAGAAGCCCGTTTACTTGAAGACGGTGTTACCGAATTAGGAGGCAGGTTACCCGTGAACCCGAGCGGCGGACTCCTTTCAAAAGGGCATCCTGTGAGTGCTTCGGGTGTGGCTCAGATAGTCGAACTCGTCTGGCAACTGAAGGACCAGGCTGGTGAGCGCCAGGTTGCCGGCGCTAAAGTAGGACTGGCCCACGTTATCGGCGGTGAGGTTACCGGTCTGGAATCCGGAGCCGTTGCGGTGAATATACTAAAGAATTGAGCCTGATTGGCAGTGGAGTAGCTGCTAAATAATGCAAATATCTCGTAAAAAGGGGGTGATAAATTCGGCAAACAGGTCTGGCCCGGTTCTCCAATACCGTTTTACTGTTTGAAGCCCTTCATCGTTCATGATCAGTTGCATACGCCAATCCCAAACGAGTTGCCTCCCTGCTTCAGACTCCCCTTGTATTGGAAGAAATCCGGTCTTGACAAATATAAAAAACAAGGATTACGCTAAGCAAAACCAATTCTGTTAAATCAGCGCTTCGGGAATATTATAGGGAAGGGAGTAATTATGTAGTTTAACGGAAAACATGTTCCGGATAAACTTCATAAATTAGGAGTAGTAAAATGAAGAAATACATGCTGATTCCCGTAACAATTATCTTGTTAGCCATGTTACTTTTAGTTGGTTGTGGCGAAACAACCCCGGAACCGGCTCCAGAACCAACGCCGGAACCAACGCCGGAACCGGCTCCAAAAGACTCAATAGTTATAGGGTATGTTGACGCGTTTACAGGGGTATTCGCACCAGGTCCAGAACTATGGGGCACTATCTGGATGGAAACGCTTATTGCCGACTACAATGCTGATGGGGGACTCTACGTTCCTGAGTACGGCAAAAAACTGCCCATTGAGTTGATAAAATACGACTCAAAAAGCGACACGGAAACATTAATCAGGCTTACCGAGAAATGTATGGTGGAGGATGAGGCCGACTTGATGTTCGCTCC
>CAYYVO010000197.1:0-4528 GCA_964475175.1 uncultured Dehalococcoidaceae bacterium
ACCATAGCGAGTACGGTAAGGGGTAGACAATAATAAAAGTGAAAATATTATACCTGCTTTCCTGCTTCCTGATTATTATTCCTCTAATATTGACCGCCTGTTCCGATCCTACACCCGCCGAACCAGCACTCACCGAAGAAGAGATAGCAGCCGTGAAAGCGGAACTGGACGAAAGAGGCGGCAGTAGTGTCTTTACCCTGGAGGCGGCCGAGGCTGTCGTCGGGTTCCCCGTTGGCGTGCCACAGCACATTCCCGATGGGTTCCACCGACAAGAAAGAATCGTTCTGAGCAAACTCGGCGGCGGCCTTCCGGCGGAGATGAAACACGGTGACTTGCCCACTATGGTCGATACGTTTTACTTCTGGGAGGAAGACGAGAAAGTGATGTTCTACATACAGCAGTCCAACGGCAACCCGAGTATGGCGGGAGCAGAACCAATTGAGCTGTGCGGTGGTCCGGGGGAAAAGGGGTATCAGCCGGCGGACCCCCGGCGTAAATACCCCAGCGAGATTCTGAACCTCGGTGCTCGAATTGGCGACTACTATTTCTTCATGTACGCCACGCTGGCAGGCCCCCTGGACGAAGAGGAGATAGAAAAGATATTTTGCTCGATAGAATACGACTAGGACAAAAAGGAGAAAGATGGAACTGAAAACAACCTATTTCGATAAACCGGGCGGTGATGAAAACACCGATAAGACCCTGGCCCTAGCCCGTCAACGGGCAGATGAACTGGGCATCAAGACGGTCGTGGTGGCTTCAACCGTCGGCAAGACTGCCGTCAAGGCGGTGGACGTATTCAAGGGGTTCAAGGTGGTCGTTATTTCGCATGTCACCGGCATGCGTGAGCCGAACACCCAGGAATTTACCGAAGAGAACCGGAAAATCGTCGAGGAAAAGGGCGGTATTATCCATACTACCGCCCATGCCTTTGGCGCTATTCACCGCTCCCTGGCCGCTCCGGGTGGACCGCCAGCCCCCAGCCTGGCCATGGGTGATATTATCGCCATGACGCTGCGGACGTTCGGGCAGGGCATGAAAGTTGCTTGCGAGATAGCCGCCATGGCCGCCGACGCCGGACTGGTACGCACCGATTAGGAGGTCATTTCTATCGGAGGAACGGGCCGCGGTGCCGATACGGCGTTGGTTGTGCAGCCCGCCAACGTGCACCACTACTTTAATCTAAGAGTGAAAGAGCTTATCTGCAAGCCGCGCCTGTAGCGTTGGTGTTTTATAATGCACCATTCTCTTAAACTTTATGGGAGTAACCGCCGGATCGTACTCAGATTCTACATGTTCTTCGGCGCGTGGACGAAAATACCGTTAATCGGCCGGCTGGTCAGGTGGATAGCTAACCGCTACGCCGACAGGATGCACCGCGCCTGCCTGCTGACACCTTCCGAGGCGGAAGAGCTTATCGAAATCGCCGAGGGAGTGGCGCTCGCTCCATGTACCTGCCGCAAGCTTTATCACAACTGCGATAACCCGGTAGATATAGAGATACTTCTGGGGCCGACGCGGCATGTTCTCCAGGAAGCACTGTCGCCGGACACCCGTGAAATCAGTCGGGAAGAGGCGAGTGAAATTCTGAAAGACAGTCACCGCAGGGGGCTTATCCTGACTGTATTGAAATGCCGCGGAGACTATTATGCCATATGCAGCTGCTGCTCATGCTGCTGCGTGCCGTTGCGACTCAGCAAGCAATTCGGCATAGGGGAGGTACTCGTCAGGCACAAGGATATAGTTAAAGAGTTCCGTGACTACCAGCAGGCCTATCGCGCTGAAGACAACGTCTAGCCGAGAAATCCGCTGACGATGTTGGAGAACTGCTTGAGCTCATCGCGGTGGACGTTGTGGCCGCGTTTTTCGAAGACCTTCACCCGGCAATCGGGAATGACCTGCGCCGCCGCGTAGGCATGCCTGACCGGTACGATGGGGTCTTTGCCGCCCCAAACCAGCAGCACCGGCATCATTACCTCGGAAAGGCGGTGGGCCAGAACCAGCGTCTGCTCTTTAATCGTGGTGATACTGCAACCAACGGACACGCTGGCCGGCGAAAGCGGTGATATAAATTCGAACGGTAAAAGCAATGTCTGGATAACCCACTTTATCGCTTTAAATACTCCCATAACAGTAGAACCAACTATCCGCAGCATCGCCGGAATAGATAAAAGCCTGACCCATAGGGCGATTTCTCTCCCCATGCACAGGCTGCTCACCAGTACCAGCTTCTTTATCCGGTGGGGCGATTTCAGGGCGTAGTCAAGGGCTACGCCACCACCCAGTGAATGCCCGACGAGATGGAACTTCTCCAGTCCCAGTCCCGCGGCAAATCTCTCCACGAAATCGGATAGCTCCGGAATATAATAGTCGCCGACCAGTGGCTGACTGCCCCCGTAACCCGGCAGGTCCGGGGCATAAACTGTGTACCTTTCGGCAAATTCGGTGATGTTGCTCCACCAGGTGCGGGCATCCCCGCCGCCGCCATGAATCACCACCAGAGGCTCACCGGCGCCGGCAACATAATAATTAACATCCAGTCCGTCTACTTTAATAGTTTTTCTTTCTATCTTATTTTCCATATCACCCCGTAAAACAGCACATTATTTTTTTCGTCTTTATGGTACGCAGGCCGTGAAACATGGCAATCTTAAAAAACGATGGAAACCTCACAAAAAAGTCGCAAAAAAACTATCCTCACCTTTAATAACGATTGAGGATAGTTTATCGTTACCGCGGCCTCTATTTATATTGTAGCATGTTTCAGCATGGGGTGGTCAACCATTTAACCCCGTACCTTCGGTAAGGGGCATCCCCGTATTTTCGTACCTCTATATACTATTATACAGGGTAATCGTTAAGAATGTATTAACTATAGTTCTATAGGTGGTTTATTTTAACGGCCGGAGGATAGCGCGGCAGGGGCCGGCATCGCCTTTATACATGAGGAGCGGCAGGCAGAGCAGTTCGTATTCGCCGGGTGGTACGTGTCCCAGGGCACAGTCCTCGAGGATATAGATACCCGCTGCCAGCAGCGTCTGGTGCGTCTTCATGAGGTTGTCTTGCTCCTTGAAGTGCCCGATGGTGATGCAGTCCAGGCCGAAAAGGATTATCCCTTTTTCGACGAGGTATTCGGCGGCGGCGACGTCCAGGTAGACATAGTCCTCGACGAACGTTTCACTTTCGTAAACTATAGGGGAGTTGCGGGTTTTAAAAAGCAACCTCTCGCCTTTTTTGATATTATGCTTTTCAAGTTCCGGGACCTTGATTTTCTCCGGGTCTTTGATTTCGATAACGCGGGCCGGGCCGATTGTGGCGTCCAGGGGCATATCGCTGATGGTGGAGCCGCCGGGAATAAAGTGGAGCGGGCTATCGATATGCGTGCCGGTGTGGGAGATCATTTCCAGCACGGACATGGTAACCCGGGCACCGAGTTCCCTATCATGGTAACGGTAAATCTTGGGCGGGAAGGGATCGGTGGGGAAATAGCTCATCCCCTGCTTGAGGGGGACGGAAATATCATACCAGCCTTCGGGTACTTTGACAGCCATGAAAAGCCTCCTTATCTTAGGGTGTGATTGGGGGTTTTTTATCAGCATATACGGATTGCCGCCGGTGCGTCAAGCAGGGGAAAGCTTTGACAGCAGTCGGGCCATTTAAGTATATTAAAAATAAGGCCCAATGAGGCACTAAACTAATTATCAAGGAGGTGCATACATGTGGTGGTGGGTCGGCGCTATTGCCCTGTTTATCTTTCAGCTTGCCTGAATAGTCACCGTTATGGCGGGCGTGTTCCGCAAAAAGGAAAAAGCCTGGAGTCCGGGCACAATTGTCGGGTATCTCGTTCACGGTGTTACCGCCGTGCTGGCTCTATGGATGTTCATGAGAGCCATTGCTTAATCACTTATTAGGATTGGAGATAAAATGAAAGTCATTTTTAATATACTGGGCGGTCTCCTGCTTGTTGCCGGTATCGGCTGAGCGATTTATATCATAGTGGCGGTCGCCACAAGTCAAGAAGGATTCGCGACTCTTACCGAGATGATTCCGGCACTGGTATTTCATGCTGTTGCCCTGTTCTTGGGGATGGTATTTTTCGGCCTGGGCCAGCGAGTAAAGAAACAAACCGCATAATAGAATCAGGTTAAACTTAAGAAATGCAAGCTTTGAGGGGGCGTTAGCCCCCTCATCCTTTTCCCCCACCCCTTTTCTTTACAGCCGCCAAGCTCCCTTAATGTCATTCTGAGCCCTCACGCTACGCTCAGGATAAACTCCGCGAAAGAATCCGGCTCTTTTCCCCTCCAGCCCACCAGTCCTTTTATAGTGAACCTATCCCCCTGTATCCCCCTTCCATTGGGTTATTGATTAAGGGAAGGGGGAATGTTTTTTTGAAGAGGGGCTGCGCCCCTCTTGGACACCCCGCTTTGGGGCGGTGGGTGGGAAGAGATAACTATGATTTGACGTGTGGGAGTATAATTAATGTAAATAACTAGCATGTGGTAGTATAATTCTATTTAAGGAAAAATTA
>CAYYVO010000198.1:0-4503 GCA_964475175.1 uncultured Dehalococcoidaceae bacterium
CCGTTATCTCATCAGACAGGGATTAAAGAATATCAACACGAGACCGCGCCCGGGTATCAGGGAACTGATAAATCAGACCAGACTCGAGCCGGGCAGCCTCGATGCCGACTCTATTTCGTGGGTACTCGGCCCGTGCCTGAACGCTGCCGGCAGGCTGGCAGACGGTCTGACCGGCTATAATCTCCTTACGACCGATTCGCCTCAGGAGGCGCAGGAGCTAGCCGCATGGCTGGTGAGAAAGAACGAGGAAGGACAGAAAATGACTACCGCCACGCTGGCTTTGGCCAGGGAGAAGGTTATCGCCCGGGGGCTGACACCCCTCCTGATGACCGCTAATAAAGAGTACCCGCTGGGAATTGCCGGGCTGGTGGCCAGCCGCCTCACCGAGGAGTTTTACCGCCCGTCTATCGTGATACATACGGCAGATAAGGTCTCCCATGCCAGCTGCCGCAGCATTCCTGAGTTCAATATCATCGCCGCCCTGAATAATTTTCCTCACCTTTTCACACGCTACGGAGGACATGCGGCAGCGGCGGGCTTTACCCTGCCGACGAAAAACCTGCCGGAACTCGAAGAAGGACTAGCCGGGATAGCCGCCGAACAGCTTGCGGAAGTAGAGCTGCGTCCCCACCTGGATATAGATGCCCTGGTCACCCTGCCTGAACTCGCCGGAGATACCTACCAGATTACGCAGCTGCTGGCGCCCTTCGGCATCGGCAATCCTGTACCGGTGTTCTTAAGCCGTGGGGTGGAGGTGCTGGAAAAGCGTACCATGGGCAACGGCGGCGAGCATCTGAGGATGAAGCTGAAACAGGGCGGCACGGTCTGGGACGCTGTGGCTTTTAGACTTGCCAGCCACATCAATGAACTGGTTTCTGATATTGATGTCGTTTATAACCTGGAAGTGGATAACTGGCGGGGCAAAAAGCAGCTCAGGCTGAATATATTAGACTTTAAGGGTAACGGGTAAAAGGAGAAAATGCTATGAAAAATCCGAATGCGCCTTACCCAGGCAGACAGTTGTTCCTCGGTGTGACCACTACAGGAAATCCAGCTTTCGCCTACCTGGTTACCGGCCGCAGCCCGCAGAGTCGGGAGCGTAAGGCGATCCCAGCCGGAAACAGGATAATAATTGGGCCAATCGGCAACCAACCGTACGACCCGCTGAGACATTACACTGCCATAAAATACGATAACGATATCGGTCTGATTGCAGTCAGCAACGGCATACAGACAGAAGCTATCTATGAAATGTATAAGCTCTTGTACCACACGGAATCCATACCGGCGAAAACCTATCTAAAAAAGCTAATGGATGGTGCTGGCTCCGAACCTGATAGCCTCAATACCCCCAGGATTGCCGGTGTTATTACCAGTCTGACGAACAAACCTAATCCTGCCTTTCTAATGAATATCAAGATTGCCGGCAAGCCGTCGTTTATATGGGAATTGACCTTCGAGCCGGGTACGCTGGCAGGTGTCAGTACGTATAACGGTAATATGGAAACCCCCGGGGCATTTGATGCCGATGACTCCCCATCACCACTGGGATGCGATGTTAATACGCCGGAGGAGTTAACGGAATATATCTACGGAATATCGGAGGCATCTTATAACGGGGATGATATCCGGGTATGCACCATCGGCGGCGTGCGTTCCGATGATAATCATACCTGGAAAGTGGAGGTAATCAACCGGCACAAGAGCTAAGGTCGGGCAGTCTTATTAATTACCCTGCTTCTCCCTTACTATCCCGTAAGCCAGTAAAGCAAACGGCCCCCCGAACAACCCCGCCAGACGCCAGAAAACGGGACTGATTTTACGCAGTGCGGAGTCTACAGACACCACCACGAAACACCCCAGCCAGATAATAATGAGTAGATAGCTTAAGTCCATGCTTTGACCTCCCGTCTTTCTTAGCTCTCCTCCCGCTTAATCCATCGCGTCCGCAGGGCCATCAGCGTTATGGTGATAATCAGGACGACTATCGAAATTAGCTGGGCCTCGTGCAGACCGAATAGCAGGTCTTTGCCTTCCCGGATAAAATCAATGCCCAAACGCCAGGCAGCGTAGAAGGTGAGATAAATCAGGAACAGGGAGCCGTCGGGGCGGAACCGTTTCCTCAGCGTAAACAGGATACCGAAGACTATCAGATTGTAGATAATCTCATATGGCTGGGTGGGGTGCACGGCGATACCGAGCGGGCCGTGGCTCCCAGGGTGTTCGTAAATAACAGCCCAGGGCAAGTTACACGCTATACCGTAGCAGCAGCCGTTGATGGTACAGCCCACCCGTCCTATAGCCTGGGCCAGGATAATGCCGGGTGCCAGCATATCCGCCAAGTAGCCGAATCTGGTCTTGCTGAACCGACTGTATATCCAGATGCCCAGGGCCGCCCCCAGGACAGCCCCGTAGATGCTCAATCCTTCCCCACCGATTATCTGCCCCGGATTCTCTATAAAATAGTCCCAGTAGTCGATAACATGGAGCAGGCGGGAGAATATTATGCCGGATGGTATGCCCACCAGCGCGGCGTTGATAACCGTCTCGTACTTAAGATTGGCGCCTTTTTTTACGGAGACCAGCGCCCAGACGACCAGTGTTAGTACCGCCAGCGCCACCATAATGCCATACCATGAAACTACGATTGGTCCGATGCTAAAAGCAACGGGATCGATATCTATATAAATCATTATTCCTCCGTAATGTCAGGAGCACAGAGCCTCGACAAACTCTCCGGCATCAAAGGTTACCATATCTTCCAGCCCTTCGCCAATACCGACGAGCTGGATGGGAACTTTCATTTCGTCGCAGATGGCCAGGACGATGCCGCCCTTGGCCGTGCCGTCGAGCTTGGCCAGGAAAATGCCGGTAACACCGACCGCCTCGGTGAAATACTTGGCCTGGGTAAGCCCGTTCTGTCCGGTGGTAGCGTCCAGCACCAGGATGACCTCGTGAGGGGCAGTTTCATCCAGCTTGGAAGCCACGCGCCTGACTTTCTTCAGCTCTTCCATAAGGTTGTACTTGGTATGCAGCCGGCCGGCGGTATCGATAATCAGGGTATCTATTCCCCGGCTTTTTGCCGCCTGGAGGGCGTCATAGACCACCGCCCCGGGGTCGGCGCCGGGCTGATGGGCCACAACGTCCACTCCCGCCCTTTCCCCCTGCTTTTTCAGCTGGTCGATGGCCGCCGCGCGGAAGGTATCCGCCGCCGCCAGCAGCACATTCTTACTTTCTTTTTTCAGTTTATAGGCGAGCTTGGCGATTGAGGTGGTCTTGCCGCTGCCGTTGACGCCCACCAGCAGTAATACTTCGGGAGGCGTTATGCTTTCGCTTTGTTGAGGGGGAGTTATGCTCAGGATTTTCACCATTTCTTCTTTAAGAACGGCGCCTACCTGGGTGCCGTCCAGCTTTTCCCCGGCGGTACGCTGCTTTACCGTATCGATGAGCTTTTCGGTGGTGGCGACACCCACATCCGCCGATATAAGCAGCTCCTCGAACTCGTCCCAGACATCATCGTCTATAGAGGCACGGTCGAACAGGCCCATCGCCTTACCGAAACAGGTATCATGGGTGCGCTTTAAGGCTTTTTTAAAGATATTGATGGTAATCCTCTCCCTCGGTCCCCCTCCTTTATGAAAGGAGGGGGAGGAATCTTTTATAAAAGAGGGGCTCCACCCCTCGTAGACTTCCCTGTTCATAGTATAGGGTACAAAGGTGAAAAATGGAAAGTTTTTGGTATTGGAGGGTAGGGAGGCTAAAGTGTGGATTCTGGCCTGCGCCAGAATGACAAATATTTTGATTATTCACCGCATGTCATTCCAGCGAAAGCTGGAATCCAAGGGGGGTGGGGCGGCTAAAGCCAGGGGGACAAGCCGCGGATTTTATAGGGCGTCAGGGTGGGAATAGATAACTATGAGGAAGTGGCGGGTAATTAACTATTTACATATACATCCTGGGAAATCAATTATCAGCATCATACCAAAGTGCTATTGTTTGTAATTATTATTATTGATATGATTATGTTAATAAATGTCAGGAGGTGTGTTTATGTCTCACCGTTATCCAGCCATGAACATGTTAACGTCTCTTTTAAAGACAATCTCTGTTCTGTTTATTATCATTGGTATAGGAGTATCTTTCTGGTTCCTGCTTCAAGGAGAACCAAGTAACACGATTCGACTTTTCGCTATTATGGGGATTTTGCTATCAGTTATCTACGGCTTAATTCTTTATGCCCTATCCGACTTCTTCCGCTGCATTATGGATATCGAGGTTAATACACGCCCAAAGGTTAATTCAACACCGCCCTCAACCTAAATTCTTGCATATTTGTTAGGTCGAAACACAAAAGCGTGTCGCTCTAAATATTGGGGAGCTTATCTTCCTTTACCCCCTCCCCAACTCCCTCAGTATCACCCCCGCCGCGAACTTGTCCAGGGGCTGGTTGTTGTTGCCGCACTTGGGGCTCTGCACGCAGGAGGGGCAGCCGTCCTCGCAGGG
>CAYYVO010000199.1:0-4500 GCA_964475175.1 uncultured Dehalococcoidaceae bacterium
TCCGGAGACCGTTTCTACCGATTTTGATACCTCCGACCGCCTTTACTTCGAGGCCCTGGACGAGGAGAGTGTGCGCGATATCCTTGAAAACGAAAGCAGTATGACCAGGCACTCCGGTTACATCAATCCCCCGTCCTCTATCGTCCAGTTCGGCGGGCAGACGGCAGTAAACCTTGCCACCCCCCTCTCGCAGGCGGGTCTCCCCATTATTGGCTCCAGCGCTGAGGCAATCGACCTCGCCGAAGACCGCCGCCGTTTTGAAGACTTCCTCAACGGCCTTTCCATACCCCAGCCGCCGGGCGCCGGCGTGACCTCCCTGGATGAAGGCCTGAAGGTCGCCGAGCTTATCGGCTACCCGGTGCTGGTGCGTCCCAGCTATGTTCTGGGCGGACGCGCCATGGAAATTGTCTACAACGCTACGGAACTTGTGCGTACCATCGGACTGGCCATGGAACTGAACACCGGGCACCCCGTCTTAATAGATAAATATCTCGAGGGCAAAGAGGTGGAGGTCGATGCCATCGGCGACGGAGAAACGGTGCTCATCCCCGGCATCATGGAGCACATCGAGCGCGCCGGCGTGCATAGCGGCGACTCCATGGCGGCTTATCCGGGCGTAAACCTGTCCGAACAGGAGGTAGATACCCTCGTCGATTATACTGTCCGAATCGGACTGGGACTTATGATCAACGGGCTTATGAATATACAGTTCGTCATCATGCCCGGCAAAGAAGGGGAGGCTTCATCAATCTACGTGCTGGAGGTCAACCCCCGCGCCAGCCGCACCATCCCCTTTATCTCCAAGGTCACCGGCGTACCCATGATAAAGGTTGCCACCGCGGTCATGCTCGGCACCAGCCTAAAGCAGCAGGGATACAGCGGCGGACTCTGGCCTGTCAGCAAGCTGGTTGCCATCAAGGCGCCGGTCTTTTCCATGTCCAAACTCGTCGGGGTGGATACGCACCTCGGCCCGGAAATGAAGTCAACCGGCGAGGTCATGGGTATCGATTATACTTACGAAGCCGCTTTAGCCAAGGCCATCCTGGCGGCCGGGCTGGCCCTTCCCCCTGAAAGCGGTATCCTTTTCAGCGTCTCTGACAGAGATAAGGCGGAAGCGCTGCCGATTATCAGGAAGATTGCCTCGACCGGCAATAAGCTCTATGCCACCGAAGGCACTGCATCTTTGATTGAAGCCGCCGGACTGCCGGTAAATATGACCAGTAAAAAACTCGATGAAGGACACCCCAATATTATCGACCTCATCAACGACGGCACCATCAACGGCGTGGTCAATACCATCACCGGGGGCGGCAATGTCCCCTTCAGGGACGGCTTTTATATCCGCCGCGCCGCCGCCGAAAAACGCATTCCCTGCTTTACCTCGCTGGACACCATAAAGGCGGCAGCGGAAGTTATGCTCCGCGGCATCCAGACTTATACCGCCCAACCCCTCCCCGATTACCGAACCAGGGGGCCGTCATGAAACAGTTAAAAGCCGTTGTTACTTCTTCCATAGAGGTCATGCCGGAGACCCGTATAGTCTGGCTGGAAGCCCCGCCCATCGCCCGGTCTGTCCGGCCGGGACAGTTCGTCATGGTACGCTGCGGCGATGATACGTACCTGCCCCGCCCGCTGAGCGTTCACAAGGTGGACGGCGATAGATTCGCCCTGCTTTTCTGCATCGTCGGCAAAGGCACCGAATGGCTTTCCCGGATAAAGAAAGGCGACTCCCTGGATATCTTCGGGCCGCTGGGCAACGGTTTTTCAATCGATGCCAGGTCTAAAAACCTGCTGCTGGTGGCGGGGGGCATCGGTATCGCTCCCCTGCGCTTTCTGGTCGACATAGCTGTAGCCGAAGGGAAAAAGGTGACACTCATCGCGGGCGCCCCTTCAGCCGACTGTCTTCTGCCGGTATCGTCCCCGCAGCGGTCATTTGAAGAAGGGCTGCTGCCCGCCAGCATCCATGTCCTCAATGCCACCGAGGACGGCTCGGAGGGCTTTAAGGGTATGGCTACAGACCTTATCCTCGCCTACCTTGATAATATAGACCAGGTCTTTGCCTGCGGCCCGGCGGCAATGTACCGGACGATGGCGCAGATACCCGAGCTTAAAAACAGACCCGTACAGATTTCTATGGAAATTGTGATGGGGTGCGGGGTTAGCGTCTGCTACGGCTGCACCATCAAAACGAAGAGCGGACTAAAGCAGGTCTGCAAGGACGGGCCGGTATTCGAGATGGGGGAGGTTGAGTGGGGGGAGTTTACCCCTGTGTAAACCAGGCGACCCAGCCACTCCAGACTTGACAACGCATGATTCTTGTTCTATCTTACCTATTATTAGCGCAGGAGGGTGGATATGAACGTTCAACCAACACGAGAGAACGCGCCGGAAGACGGAGACTCTCAGAAATCAGAAAGACCGATAGCCAATGTGGGCAAGCGATTCTATACCTGGGCTACTCTGGGGACGTTTGCCGGCGCCTGTTTTCTGGTCAGCGGTGTCTGGGCACTTTTAACACGTCTTACCGAGACTTTCTTCGCAAGTGAAGCATGGCCGCTGCTTTTCACGGTGGTAGTTGTAGTGGCGTTTGCCTTCGCGACAGAACCGGAGCAGAAAACGAGCCGGAACCAAAAATTCCAGAAAGGACTCGTCACTATTGGAAACGTGCTCCTGGTATATTTTTCCGTTATCGGGGCAAGTACGGTAATTACGCAGCTCATAGAGACGGGAACGCCCTAAACATCGGGCGGCTATCAGTCGGGTCAAAAACAACTCCGCAACAATTCGCTAATACGTCTCCATGGGGGGCGGGGCGGTTTGACACACATACAGGTTCAACGGTATACTTCATACCCGTAGCTAAGCTTTATATACATCTTGATTAAGGAGGATTACCCGACAATGAAAAATGTGCTCATAGTCTACCACTCCCAGAGCGGAAATACCGGGGCCATGGCCAAAGCCGTAGCGGAAGGCGCTACCGCTGCCGGGGCCAGGGTAGACCTGAAAAAGGCCGTCGATACCAATGACGCCGACCTTCTCGGCTGCGACGTTGTGGCTATCGGCACGCCTAACTACTTCAGCTATATGGCGGGGATGGTCAAGGACTTCTTCGACCGCGTCTGGCCTACCGTCCGCGAAAAGATGAAGGACAAGCCCTACGCGGTCTTCGGGAGCTACGGGGGCGGGGGAATGCCGGCTATAGAAAGCGTTGAGAAAATCTGCGATGGCCTGGGAATGAACAGAGTCCAGGACAGCATCGGTGTGCAGCGGGAGCCGTCGGAGGAGAACCTGGCCGCCTGCAAAGAGCTCGGGAAAAAGCTCGCGGAATAATATTACAGATTCATACCGTGAAAAATAAAATCAATCAATTTTAAAGAGGGGGCATTGCCCCTTCTCCTTTTTATATTACCTGCGTGCGGACGCGAGTGAAAAAACGACCTAAAATCATATCGGGAAACATAAGGCAACCGCAAATAATCATGGTGCAGTAACGGCGTACTATCTTTGACAATATAATGCGTATTACATATAATATAAGTGAAGAAGACTCACAAAAAGGTGGTGTGATATGGCAAATCAGGTCGGTAAAAGATACCGCTGCTCGAAGTGCGGTGCTGAGATGATCATCACCAAGGGTGGCTCCGGCACAATCACCTGCTGTGGCCAGCCCATGGAGCAGAAACAATAACAATCCACTTTGCAGGAGGTTAGATAGTGGTAAGCCAACTAGGTAAAAGATACCGCTGCACCAAGTGCGGCACAGAATCACTCTGCACCAAGGCTGGTGAAGGTGAACTTACCTGCTGCGACCAGCCAATGGAAGTACAGGAAGCCAAACCGATTCCTTCCTCGGATTAAAAAGCCGCAGGCCGGGCCGAAACAGCAACCTGAATAGCTGGCATGATTTTAGCAGCCGGCTAATAGCCTATACAATTTCTGGCTCGGCTTCTGACTGTCTGGTGGCCTGATTCAGCTTTTTCAACAGCCTCGACTTACGCCGGGCGGCGTTGTTGCCGTGTATAATCATTTTCTCCGCCGCTTTGTCCAGAGAACTTACAGCCTCATCTACGGCTGTTTTAGCGGCCTCCAGGTCACCGGAAAAAATTAGCTTCTCCGCCTTGGTGATATTTGTTTTCACCTCACTGCGGGCAGACTTATTTCTCTGCTGCCTCCTTGAGGCGACACGTGTTGCCTTTTCTGCTGATTTAGTTCCCAATATTTACCTCCACTTATTTTTTCAACGAGTTGTCATCCTCGCTTTTTGATAACTTAACCTGAGTATCGGCGGCGCTCTGACCGGATGCCTCATCCCCGGTACGGCTGACGTTTATCACCCCTTTAACGCCGTCTATTTTCTTAAGAACCTGGCTCAGCTGTGTGAGACCTTTTATCTCCATAGTGAGAAACAGCGTTATGGTCTGGCCGTCGCCGTTGGCCAAGTTTATCGATGCGATGTTCACTTTCTCTTCGGCAACGATGGTGGTGACATCGCGCATC
>CAYYVO010000200.1:0-4478 GCA_964475175.1 uncultured Dehalococcoidaceae bacterium
GCACATTATTATCCTGGCATCGGGTTCGGCTTTCACAATCGCGGGGATACTTTCAAGGAAATATTCTATCCCGTAGACCCAGGTGAAAAACCGCGTCATGATTATTATTTTATTGTCCCCCCAGCCCAGCCTCTTCCTGATTTCACTCCCGTCCACTTCCGGGTTGAACTGATCATGGTAGATACCCCAGGGGAAAGCCACGATGTCATCAGCGGGATAATCTATCAGTTTCAGTACTGCCTGTTTCATGCTCTCGGAGTTGCAGAGTATAGTGTCTGCCCTTTTGAGTGTATACCTGGCAATTATCCGGTACAGCTTTTTCTGTTGAGGATTTACCAGTACATCGCTGCCGAAAGGCGCCAGAAGAAATGGCCGGTAACCGGTAAGGGCGCAGAGGAATCCCATTGACTGCACGTGCGTACCCTGTAATAAATCAGGTTTGGTCTTCCTGAGCAGTTTCTTGAGATAGAAAAAGTCTTTGACTGCCTCGACGGCAAAGACGGGATACCTCATCGCCCTGGGGAACCTTTTTAACAGGCGTCTGGCGAACCCGGATAGCAAATAGTGAACGGTAAGACCCTCGGCATTTTCTATTCTTGATTGCCCGAGGACTATGACATCCACGTCCACTTTCTTTTGCTGAAATTTATCAAAAAATACCTTGTCGTGGAGAACTCCGGAAGACACGTAACATATTTTCATAATAGGATTTTCCTCAGAGGTTATCTATATACTGAGCATTCTCCTGAGTTTATTCAGGGCTTGTCTGAAAATGATGCCCCTGGGATACTTCATCTTGACGAGGATATTATAGCTGTTGCGCCGGGCGATGTCCTCAAGCGTGCTGATGACCTCGTCGCTCATCGAGCCGCCCGGTTTTTCGTAGGCGAGTTTACCGGCAGAGGCGTAGGTTATCAGGGGCTTTTCTGAGTTAAAACCCAGTTCATGATATACCTGGCGCTTGTTTTCTTCCGTATTGAGTCGCAGCAGGTCGTCGGCCTTGGGATAGCCGCCGATAACCGCCCGGTCTTTCACAGGTCCCAGCAGCATCTCGGTACGCTCCTGGCCGACTTTCCCCGCCGTGATATGCAGGTGATTGGAGGGGAAATAATCGTTCTCTTTATAAAGCTTGACGGCGGCCTCTATCTTGGATGTCCCTTTGCCCTTAAGCCCGTGGTCGAAGTGCACATGGTAGCCGCCGTTGATATTGAGGTCGACGACGTGCGCCGCCGCATAAATAGTATCGTCCCGGCCGCGCGACTTGTTTTGCGAAACCACGAAACGAGCGTCCAGTCCCCGGCGACGGGCCTCATGGAACAGCGGCGCCAGGTTGGTTTTCCTTACGGAGTCGCCGCCGTGGATAAAGACAAATTTAGGATTGGGAATTTTAGACTTTTCCGTCATGATATCGAGACAGCGGCCCGAGCTCTGCCCGTCCGCCGTATCGATAGTATCCTTCAACCACTGCTGCCGTGACCCTTCATACTCGGCGGGATTTTCCAGGCTTCTTTTAACGGCATCTTCCAGCCCGGAGATATCCGTTTTTATACCGATATCCGGGAAGTTCTCGCGGAGCCAATCATTAGCCAGCAAGATGACGGGCCGGTTGAATAAAAGGAACTCGTAGTTGGTATCGGACATATCGCCGATAAGTACGTCCGTGGCGGCCAGGTACTTGGGGTCGGGACTGGCTATCTGCTTAAGCGGCATAATAACACCTGTATGCTGTTACCTACTGGCGGTTGAACAGCGTCTTCATTATATCAAACGACGGCTTCCTGGCCAGCGTTCCGAGGTATTTCTTGATAAACATTATCGGATTCCGGTAAATCAGCGAGCTATTGAATTTCCGGTTGAGCTCCCGCACCAGTTCTTCCATTTCTTCACCGGTTATTTCGGGGTGGGGAATGCTCGCTTTTCTCAGGTCGACTTTATCGAAGCTCAGGGTATCTTTATATTTATCATAAATCCGGCTGCCGGGGAGGGGCGATATGATATTGAATGACGCCGAGGTGAACCCCATCTTGCGGGCGAACCGGTAGTCGTCGATAATCTCTTCACGCGTCTGCTCCGGGAAACCGCAGACGAAAAAGGCGTGGAGGTCGATGCCCAGTTTTTTACAGGTCTTGACGACCGGCGGCACCATTTCCAGCTGCGTCGGCTTATCGATAACCTCCTTGAGAATTCTTGGGGTGCTGCTTTCGATGGCCAGTGATAGCTGGTAGCAGCCCGATTCTTTCATCATCTGCAGGATTTCATCGTCCAGACCGCCGACCCATATGCCGCCCGGATTCGCCCAGGCGATACCGATTTCCTTGAGGCCCCGGAGAAGTTCTTTGACCCATTTCTTATCCACGACCAGGTTGGAATCTATTACATCCAGCTCCTGAATATTATATTTTTCTTTAAGGAACCTGACCTCGGACAGGCAGTCCTCTACCTCGCGTTTCTGGTAGTTGCCGCGGAACTGCGTGGTGGCGCAGAAGCAGCAATTGAAAGGGCAGCTCCGGGTGAACTCTATCTGGGTGACCCTATCGTGGGGGGAAAAGACGCTGGTGGGCATATTAATCTTGATATATTTCTCCATCGGGAAGAGATGCCGCGCCGGCCAGGGGAGTTTTTTAACATCCACGTCCCCGCCCTGAACGATGCCGCCCGCCTCCCCCCTGACGATTTTCAGTATGGCGTTCTCGCCGTCGCTGATAACCACGTGGTCGACTTCCGGATTGGTTATTACCTGCTCTGGCAGTGCCGAGGGGTGGGCCCCGCCCATGATAGTCTGCACATCCGGGCAGACCTCTTTGGCGAGGCGGCACATGCGATAGGCATTATGCGCCTGCCGGGAAAGAAGGCAGGAGACCCCGACGAAATCCGGCTGGAACGCCAGGATTCTGTCCCTGATTTCACCGTCCGTCAGTCCGAAGGTAATTTCTCCATCCGGCTGGGGGACGTCGGTACCGTAACCTTCCACGATACAGTCGAGGGCCGCTACAGATATCCCCTCTCTTTCGAGTACCGCCACCAGGTAGCCGATACCCAGGGGAAAGAGGCACCTTTTCATGGCCTGCCGCGTCTGGGTGAACGGCGGCATTATCAGCATTACTTTTAGCTTTTTCAAGTCAACTTCTACCTTTTGACTATGATAGTGTAGTCTAGAGATTTAAAATCACGGCGAACGATTCTCTTATATTTTACTATGTAGCTGCCGGCGGGAACAGCTTTTCGGCCCTTTTCAGGTCATCCATGTCATCAATTTCACACCACTGGCCGCCGGTGAAATTGCATATGTATATGGGGGCGTCCTCGAGGTGCCGGCTGATAACGATGTCATAGTAAATCTTCACGTCGTCACGACCGATATCCTCTTCCAGCCACCGCGTTAACGATTTTCCATAGTCCGGCGCTATCTTGAGGACTCCTGTAGATTTAAAGTGGTTGTCCGGGTATTCGGAAAGCTCCTCCCTGACGATTCTCACGTTGATTATCCTGTCCTCACTGTCGGTGGTGGACATGCTGCCGTTATATTCCGGACTAAAGCGGTCGCCGACCCAGCAGGCATTATCGGGATGCGTTCGCAGCAACTGCTTTATCAGGGCTTCTTCGAATATGGTGTCCCCCTCGATGAGTATTGTCCCCTGCCGCAGGTAGTCTCTGGCCAGCCAGGTGGAATACATCGTGTTGGTTTTATCATAGATATCATTACGGATATAGGTAACTTTCATATTCCGGAACTGTTGACCTATCCTGTCGGTGATGATATCTCCAAGGTAGCCGATAACTATAGCCGTTTCATCGATGCCGTTTTTCTCCAGGATATCGAGAGTATGCTCCAGGAGGATTCTACCGTTGACCTCGGTGAGGCATTTGGGGGCGTCATCGGTCAGCGGCTTGAGTCGGCTTCCTAGGCCGGCGGCCAGGATTACGGCTTTTTTTATGTTGCTCATAAAGACTATTAATGTTTTCTTTTTGCTGACGCTATGGTTCGACAGGCTCACCACGAGCGGTAAACAGTCCCGTCCACCCTGAGCCTGTCGAAGGGTGGGTTATCCTCCAACAAATAATGATTAAAAAGCTAATACTTTTTCCCGCCGCCCCCATATTTCTGGTTCATTTTCTCCACAATCATCTCCATAACCTTGACCACTTCACGGCCGTGCTCGCCGGTTACGGGGGGATTCCTGCCGCTGAGAAGGCTTTCGACGAAGCCCTGAATCTCCACCTCGTGGCCGAACTTCAAGCTCCCCGTCGCGTAGTTGATGGCATTTCCGACAAGGTCGCTGACCTCCTGTGTCTTGGTGCTGAAGAAATAGTGCGCGAACTTCGAGGGTCGGATGGATTCCTTGGCACCGTAATGGACCAGGAACTTGGCGGTGAGGTCGACGTGGATATAGCCCGCCGTGCCCATGATATCGACCAGCAGGTCATGGCGGGTGCTGGAGTAAGACATGACCACCGAGCTCACGGCCTTTTCGCCCTCC
>CAYYVO010000201.1:0-448 GCA_964475175.1 uncultured Dehalococcoidaceae bacterium
CCTATATGGGGGTCCTGAAGCCGAACCTCGGCAATGCCAACTACTCATCGGCCGGGCAGCTTTCGCCGCTTTTCAACGATCCCTATTATAAGACCATCGGCATCGGTACAAAGATATTTCTGGGAGGCGGGATCGGATTCGTGGCCTGGCACGGCACGCAGCACAGCCCCGATGTGCCCCGCACCGATAAAGGTGTCCCTAAAGGAGGCGCCGGTACGCTGGCGGTTATCGGCGACCTCAAGCAGATGAACCCGCGCTGGCTGGTAGGAGCCAGCGTACTAGGCTACGGCTGCAGCCTGACTGTCGGCATCGGTGTGCCCATACCCATTCTATCCGAAGAGATACTGGAATACACCGCGGTGACGGATGCTGATATCCTGGCACAGGTTATCGACTATTCTGACGCCTTCCCCAATAATAAGCCGGATGTCCTTGCCGAGGTTAGTTA
>CAYYVO010000201.1:458-4477 GCA_964475175.1 uncultured Dehalococcoidaceae bacterium
CCCGTTCCAGCTACCCCAGGGCAGTAGAAATTGCCACGATACTCAAAGAATGGATACAGGCGGGCAGTTTCTTACTCACGGAATCGGTAGAACCGCTGCCCGGGGTGGAGTCGGGGATGTCATCCAAACTCCTCAAGGAACGCCCTATCGAAGGTTAAGGCACGGAGAGAGTATAGACAATGGCAGTTTCAAAAAGAATCGTACTTCGTTTCCCGAAGCGCCTGGTAGAGCGCCCGATTGTATACCGGCTGGTCAAAGATTACGACCTGGAGTTCAACATCCTTAAAGCATCGATTACCCCGGAGCAGGAAGGTCTGCTTGTCCTGGAGCTTAAAGGCAACCAGAAGGAATACGACAAAGGCATCGAGTTTCTAATGAAGGCCGGTGTAAAAATACAGTCGCTCAGCCAGGATGTTACCCGCAACGAGGAACGGTGCACCAGTTGCGGCGCCTGCGTTACCGTCTGCCCCACCGGGGCGTTCCGGGTAGACCCCAAGACCATGCTGGTGATTTTCGATAACGAGAAATGCATCGCCTGCGGACTCTGTATACCCGCCTGCCCGCCAAGGGCGATGGAAGTGCATTTCTAATACATGAAAAAAGACGTCTATCAGCCGAGGACCTACCGCCACTGGATTGAAAGTAAAGACCTCGTCGCGTTCAATGTAACAGAAAAAGAGACCGATTTATATATCCGCGCCCGCGCCGACCTCCACCGCAAAGCCCGCCGTATTATGCTCAAATACCGCTTTCAGCTGGAGGGCTATATCAAGACCAATCCGGCCTTTCTCAAATCACTGGAACCGCTGCCCGTCCCCGAGAGAGCCCCTGAAATTGTCAGGGAAATGGCACAGGCCGGCCAGGACGCCGGTGTGGGGCCGATGGCGGCAGTAGCCGGAGCTATCGCCGAATGCGTCGGGCGGGAGCTCCTGACCTTTTCACCGGAGCTTATCATAGAAAACGGCGGGGACATCTTTATTAAAGTCATGAAAAACAGGGTAATCGGCATATATGCCGGTGACTCGCCGCTGACCGGCAAACTCGGACTGGAAATAAATGCCGGAGATACTCCCCTCGGTGTTTGTACCTCTTCGGGAACGGTGGGGCATTCCCTCAGTCACGGGAAAGCCGATGCAGCTATAATCCTGGCCGAATCCACCGCCCTGGCGGATGCCGCGGCAACGGCTATAGGAAACCGGGTGAACCAGGCCGAAGACATCGATAAAGCAATCGACTTCGGCCAGGGTATACCCGGTTTAAAGGGTTTCGTTATTATTATCGGCGATAAAGTGGGCGCCTGGGGTGATGTGAAGCTCTGCGAAACAGCCGCCTGAGCAACCAGGAGCGTTTTTATCTCTCTATCTTAAGCTCAATCGGGGTGGTTACGCTGTCCACGCCCTTGAGCGGCAGGACCATCCCCTCGATAGTGCTCTTGATAATTTCAATCGGGAAATACTTCAGGGGGACATCCTCTTTATTGAGACTTATCGCTACCTGCCCTTCATTATCTATAGAAAGCTCAAGCGTTTTGATTTCCCCAGTATCGTTAAGGCTGGCGACGATGCCGCCGACCACATGGTCTATATAGCTTTCGACAAAATAGTCTAGATCAATAGGTACATTATTTACGGAAAGGCTTACCTGTCTGGTCACCGTTCGTTCTCCTCTCAAATTTCTTAGCTTACTACCAGCTATAGAATAGTCGGAACAAGTATAGCATAAAGGCACTTAACGAGCCAGACCTCCCTCCGGATTCTCCGGGGGAGGTCAGACTTAATAAACACTAAATATTTGCTGTTATTTACCTAGCCGGTAGAGAGCTATGCCGCTACCGACAAGTGCAACTCCCGTCAGGACCATAAACGCGCCGCTGGCCAGTGCTACCTGGACAAGACCGAATGCCGCTACAGCCAGGTAAAGGTAGTTTTCAAGGTTCATGGCCTGGCCGTAAGTCAAATGAGTTGGGTTCGTGGAGTCAAAACGGCCGCCGGCCAGTAAATCTTGATAAGTAGGTGCTATACTCCTGCGATGCTCGGCAATAACGTCACCAGCCTTCTGTGCGTCGTCAATATCATTGATTGCAGTATACAGCTCGGGATTTTCAGGGTCCAGGGCGATGGAGACTTTCTCTATTTCCATTCTCTCCACAATAAGATTGTTTTTAGAAAATCCCTGGCCGATAAATACCCCGCCAACTGCGATAGCAACCACGCCCAGCAAAAGAATAATTATTGCCAAAGTTCTTACAAGATTCATGCTTATCCTCCTTTCCTTTTAATTGTAATTATAACAATGTTGATTAACATTATCAACAATAGATTCTTTTAACATTATGTTTATTATCATTATCGACAGAATGATTATTTATGTATGTGATTTTAATCACATGAAAAATTCTTGACCGGCCATAATTTATATTGATAATGGGTAAATACTTACCCGAGGAGGTATATTATGTGGTATATACACGACGGTATGGGTTGGTGGATGGTTTTCGGGGGCATCTGGACATTTGTTTTTTGGGGAGGCATTGTCGCCCTGGTGATATGGGGAATAAGCAGGCTGACCGGACGCGGCAATTCTAACGGAAAACAGACTCCGCTGGAAATCGCCAAAGAACGTTATGCCCGCGGCGAGATATCAAGGAAAGAGTTTGAACAGATTAAAAAGGATTTGTAGTCGCTGTGCCGGCTACTTCTCAGGTGACAGAAGTTCATCCAGCTTGGCGGTATTAAAGCCTATGACAATATCCTTATCATCTATGATTATGGCAGGTACCGCCATCTGTTTTGTCTTCTCCATCATCTCCTTAGCGGCATCCCGGTCTGCGGCTACGTTATTTTCGGTATATTCGATTCCTTTCTGCGAAAGATACTCCTTCGCTTTCTTGCAGAAGGGTCAGGTCGGTGTGGAATATATGACTACATTTTTTGCTGCCATCTGTAAACCTCGTTTATTGATATTACCTCTTATTAAAATGATATTATCGCCTGATTGTTATGTCAAGCCATTCTTATTTTAAATAGAACGTCGGCAATTAATAGTAACGGTAAACAATATTTAATTATGATATACTTTTACCGTAAGATACTTTTAATTCGGCTCTCAATGAAACTTATATCACATACAGCGGATACCTTGAACGATAGAATATTCAGTAAAACCTGGTGCACTATTGACATCATCATGATTTAGGTTTATTATCCGTTACGCAATGAATCCTCGTTAATCGGGCACCATTTCATTATTAGTAACAGGAGGTGTCAAATGGCTGAAGAACAAAAGACAACACTTGATGCACTAAAGACGGCTATCCAGATGGAAATAGACGGCAAGGAGTTCTACCTGAAAGCAAGTGAGGCCAGCAGTAACGAACTGGGAGCAAAGCTCCTCAAGAAACTGGCCGAGGAAGAGGATATACACCGGGAGGTCTTCGAGGGTATTTACGAGAAGATAAGTGCCAGCAAGGGATGGCCCGAAGATAAAATTCACCATGACGGCGGTAAAGGGCTCAGGAATATCTTCTCCAAGGCAGTAGAAGAAATGAAGACCGACGTAAAGACACTGACCGCGGAAATCGATGCCGTACAGAAGGCTATGGACATGGAAAATAAGACTTACGACTTTTATAAAAGCCGCGGGGCAAAGGCTGCTTACGATACCGAGAAGCAGTTTTATCAGGCGCTGGCAGGCCAGGAAGAAGAGCATCATAAAGTCCTTCTTGATTATTACGAGTTCCTAAAAGACCCGGCAGCTTACTTCGTCCAGAAAGAACACCCCTCCCTGGACGGTGGTTAAGTCAATAAAAACATTAAGATTTCTTTGTGGGGGTTTGATTCATGCTGAAGATTAAAGACCTCTCCGTGGCCGTAGAGGATAAGGAAATAATCCATCATGTGAACATGACCATTCATAACGGTGAGACTCACGTGCTTTTCGGCCCTAACGGTGCCGGTAAGAGCACGCTGCTGATGGCTATTATGGGCTTCCCCAAGTATAAAGTAACCAGGGGGAGTATC
>CAYYVO010000202.1:0-4458 GCA_964475175.1 uncultured Dehalococcoidaceae bacterium
ATGTTGAACTGGACGTTGCCGACCTTGGCAGGTACTTCGGCTCCTGTTTCGGTACCGGTTGGGACGAAATGGTATTAACTGCTTCCGGTATCAATCCAAGTACTACCGACCTGTATATCCATTTTGGCCCCAACCCGATAACTTTCAGGACCGGCAATATCTATAAGTCGCCTGAATACCTGGCTCTGTGCGAGGCGGCGCTGAACCCCGAATTTACGACAGCCGCCGAGGCGCTGCCAGGGATAAAAGAGGCGATACGACAGGCCGGCGAAGACGCCATGGTTGTGCCGCTCTGGAGGTCGGCCGAAGCGGGGATAAGCCAGCCCTACGTTCATAGCGATTACCCGATAATCCACGGTATCTTGTGGACCCCGTACGACGACTGGATGGAAAAACACTAGGCAAACTGAATAAGTAAAGTCGGGTGGTGCATTACCGTCTATATGCTAGAGAAAGGTATGGACCACCCGACCCCTGTTGTAAAAAAGAAAAACAACTCTCAAATGACAGGCTGCCGGTCTGTTTGATGGACTGACGCAGTCCTAGGGGGTGTAATCGTGTGTTTAACAACAGGGTTTTCCTTATAATATCAGAGGTTTAATGTGACAACATATATCATCCGGCGACTGATACAGGCAATATTTATTCTTATTATAGTGACTCTGGTAGTCTTCTTTGTTATGCGCTTATTACCCGGCGACCCAATTATCATCTATGTGGCCCAGACAGCGCAGCTGGAAGCTATGCCCCCGGAAATGATTGATAGTCTCCGGGCAAAGTTCGGACTGGATAAGCCGATAATGATGCAGTGGGCTAACTGGGTAGCCGGCATCTTCCAGGGAGATTTCGGCGAGTCGATATTCTACCATGAGAAGGTGAGTAAACTTATGCTGGAACGCTTCCCTGTAACCCTTCACCTGGGCGTTTTAGCTTTGATACTTGGTGCTATTCTGGGTGTCCTGGCGGGTCTGCTCGCCGCCATAAGGCGGGGTAAATGGTTAGATAAAATAATCACACCCCTGACCTATGTCGGCATAACCATCCCGGTGTTCTTTGTAGCGATATTGATGATATACACTATAGGCCTTAGACTCGGCTTGCTTCCTATCTCCGGCTATACCTCACCTTTCAAAGATTTCTGGTTGAATACGAGGCAAGTTATTATGCCCGTAATCTGTATGGCGGTTTTTAGTCTGGCGGCCAATGCACGTCAGATGCGGTCGAGCATGCTTGAGGTTATACAGCAGGACTACGTCCGTACCGCCTGGGCCAAGGGTCTCAATGAGCGTAGGGTAATAACGAAACATGCCATGAAAAACAGCCTGATTCCGGTAATTACCCTGATGGGCATCGGCGTCGGTATGGTTTTCGGCGGCTCGGTGATTGTCGAGACCATATTTGCCATTCCGGGTGTCGGCCTCCTGATGGTCAGTAGCATCTTCGGTCAGGACTACGTGGTGGTACAGGCAATCACTTTCGCCATCGCTACAATTATTCTGGTAGTCAACCTGGCTGTTGATATTTCCTATGGCTGGCTCGACCCCAGGATAAGGTTCGGTTAGGAGAAGATAATTTGGTAGAACATTCAGTCAATATACCCGGGTTCGAGGAAGCACCGCCACGTGTGAGTGAGTGGCGGCGTTTTCGCCGTGTGTTTTTATCACGCGGTGTGGTCGTCTTCGGCCTTGTCGTGTTAGTACTGGCATTTTTTACCGCCATCTTCGCTTCATGGCTGGCCCCTTACGATCCTTATAAAGTTGGCGTGGCGGATTCACTGGCTCAACTGAGTTGGGAGCATCCCCTGGGCTCTGACGTTCTGGGTAGAGACACATTAAGCCGTCTTATCTATGGCACACAGACAGCCCTTATGGTGGGTTTCATTTCTGTTACCGTTGCAGGTATAATTGGCGTTGGATTGGGACTGCTTGCCGGGTACTCCGGCGGCTTCACCAATCTAATCATCATGAGGACCATGGATGCGTTATTGTGCTTCCCCATGCTTATATTAGCCCTTGTCATGGCTTCCGTCCTCGGCGGCGGTATCTGGAATGTTATCATCGCCCTCAGCGTTGCCACCATACCGGGATACGCCAGGGTGACCTGCGGACTGACGCTCAGCCTCAGGGAAAACGATTATATACTGGCCGAAAGAGCTATGGGCTCCGGTAACATACGCACCATGCTGAGACATATTTTGCCGAACGCCTTTCCGCCGCTCATAGTGCTGATGACCATGCAGCTCGGGGGGCTTATCCTGGCCGAGGCCGGTCTCAGCTTTCTCGGCATCGGCATCGAGCCCCCGGGAGCCGCCTGGGGCGCTATGGTCAATTCCGGATATCAATATTTAAAGAGCAATCCGGTACTTTCCTTCGCTCCATGTCTGGCTATTATGCTGGTCGTCTTTGCCTTTAACATGGTTGGTGACGGATTAAGGGACGCACTCGACCCCAGGCTTAGAGGGCTGCTTTAGAAATTGAATTTCCAGATTCAATCCTTTAATATTTTTACTTGAAAGCATCAGACTACCGGTATACAAGGAGGATATTTTCCTATGAGCACCTGGCATGATTACGTTCAGCGGAGCGGTAATGTGCCCGAATGGCCTTATCCCGTAGACTACGGTAAGGTCAACGAAATCGTCTCCGATGTCCTGGTTATCGGCGGAGGCGTTGCCGGCCTGAGGGCCGCCATCGCGGCCGCCAGAAAAGGAGTCAAGGTGGCCGTCGCCGAGAGGGGCCATGCCAAGAGAAGCGGTTCCGGCGGCGCCGGGGTCGACCACTGGCACGGTGCCGTCACCAATCCCTGTTCCAGGGTCACCCCCCTGATGTATACCGAGGCCTGCTACGACAGCATGCAGGGCTATACCGGCGGCCATGTCCGCTATATCATCACCTCGGAAGGCTGGGACACCCTGCAGGAATGCGAGGAGATGGGTGTCCAGATAAGGGACGTCAGGGACGAGTTCAAGGGGGCGGACTTCCGTGATGACGAGACCAAGCTCTGTTTTGCCTATGATTACGAGAACAGGCATATCGTTCGTGTCTGGGGATATAACATCAAGGTAAAGGCATACGAGGAGGCGGTGCAGCTGGGAGTGAATATCCAGAACCGCATCATGGTAACCAGCCTGCTCACCGAGGGGGGAAAGCAGGGAGGCAGGGTTGTCGGGGCGGTGGGTGTCAACACCCGCACCGGGGAGTTCTACGTCTTCCGGTCCAGGGCCACTGTAATCTGCACGGGCGGGGCCGCCCGGCTTTTCCTGTTCGCCCCTGAAATCACCGCTTCCGGCTCGATGGCTGATGTCAACAGCGCCGGGGTGGGCCAGGCAATCGGCTGGAATGCCGGCGCCGAGTTCGTCTGTATGGAGGGCGGTGGCCCCGGTGGTCTTACCGGTTTCGGCTACGCTCCCTACAGCATGGCCAACGCCAGCAATACCTACCACGGCACAACCATTGTCGATGCCGAAGGAAAAGAGCTGCCCTGGATAGATGTCTTCGGCAGGCCGCTGAAAACGGTACAGGACCGCTTCCTGCCCCACGAGGGACAGCAGTTCCAGCTCGGTATCGGCATCGGCATTTCGCGCACCAACCAGGAGTTCCGTTTGAATGATATCAATCCGAAGATGCCCGAATTCCTGCGCAACGGCGAATACAGGCTCCCGCTCTATGCCGATATGACCGGTATGCCGGAGCAGGAGCGGAGAAACATTTTCGGCATGATGGTGGGCAACGAGGGCAAGACCCGCATACCGATTTACGATACTTTCACGAAAGCCGGCTTCGACCCCGATAAAGACATGATGCAGGCGCCGGTCATGCCACTGGAAGGCTATTTTAACGATTGTTACTGGGCCGGCGGCCCCAATACCCCTCCGACCGTGCGTGGACTGAGCGGCGGGGGCTTCCTGCTGGACTGGAACCTCCAGACCAACCTGGAGGGACTGTACGCCGCGGCCGGCGGCACTATCTTCGGAGGCGGCTGCCACGGCGAGTCGCATACCACCGGTCGATATGCCGGCAGACATGCCGCCGAGTACGCTAAAACCGCCCCCGAGCCGGTGGCTGACAAAGCCCAGGTCGATGCTGAAAAGGCCCGCGCCTATAATGCCACCAGGCAGAGCAAAGAGGGCAACGGATGGAAGGAAATCAATGCCGCCATCGCCCGCATCATGCGGGACTACTGCGGACGCCATAAGAACGAAGAGACGCTTAATCTGGGACTAAGGCTGCTCAATGAGCTCAAGACCACGGAACTGGACAGCGCTTATGCCTCCAACCCCCATGAGCTGGGACGCCTGCTGGAATGTCATTCCCTGATATCGGTCGGGGAGCTGGCGATGAAGGCCGCCCTGTCACGCAAGGCGAGTAACTCTATCCTCGATTTCCACCGTCTCGATTATCCCGAGATGGACCCGCCCGAGTGGAACAAGCTGCTCCCCATCAAGCAGGTGGACGGCAA
>CAYYVO010000203.1:0-2375 GCA_964475175.1 uncultured Dehalococcoidaceae bacterium
GGGTGAGTCGGCGGAATTGACCGTCACCGCGTCGGCCGCCGGCCTGTTGGATGCGTACATCCGGGCGGCCTCGACTAACCTTTCTCCGGGCACGCTGGTAACGCTCTCGACGGTACTCAGCGGATAGTTCTTCAATGTTTCCTTGAAGGCATCGTAGTTCTCGCACCGTTCTTCGATAAAGGCCGAGTCCATCAGCCCTTCGTCGACGATTATTTTCATCATGCCCATCAGCAGGGCTACATCGGTGCCCGCCTTGTGCTGAAGCCAGATGTGAGCATCGCGCACCAGGCCGATTTCCAGCGGGTTGGCGACGATTAGTTTCGTGCCGCCACGGGCGGCCTTGCGGATATTCATGCCGATAATAGGGTGGGCCTCGGTGGTGTTGGTGCCGATAGCCAGTATGCAGGCCGCATCGTTGATATCATCGATAGAGTTGGTCATGGCTCCGCTGCCGAAGGTTGTGGCCAGACCGGCCACGGTGGGGGCATGTCAGAGACGGGCGCAGTGGTCTATATTGTTGGTGCCCATCACCGCCCGGGTGAACTTCTGCATGACATAGTTATCCTCGTTGGTGGCCTTGGCCGAGGAAATCACCGCCACCTCGTCGCCCTTATATTTCCCCAGCCGGGCGGCAACCAGGTCGAGCGCTTCATCCCAGGAGGCTTCGACAAGTTCACCTCCCTTCCTGATAAGGGGAGTCTTCAGCCGGTCCTTGTGGTTAACGAACTCGGCAATGCCGAAGCGACCCTTCACGCAGAGTCGACCCTGATTGGCGGGCCCTTCGGGGTCGCCGCGGACACCGGTAATCATCTCATCTTTAATGCCTAGGTACATGGAGCATCCTACGCCGCAGTAGGTGCAGACTGTCTTGACCTCACGCTCCGGACGTGTGGTTTCCTTTGGAGTCATAGCCCCCACCGGACAGCGCACCATGCACTCGCCGCAGGAGTGGCAGATGGAGTCCATCAACGGCGTGTCGCCGAAAGTGGCCACCTTCATACCGTAGCCGCGGTAAGCCATATCGATTGCTCCGACGCCGGTTACCTCCTGGCAGGCGCGCACGCACCGGGCGCAGAGAATACAGCGATTGCGGTCGATATCGAAAAAGGGATTGCTGTTATCGACAACACGCGGCGTGGTATCTTTAGCGATGCGCAGCTCGTGGACGCCGATATAGTCCACCACCTGCTGAAGCTCGCAGTCTTTATTGGATGGGCAGGTGACACAGCGGTCGGTAACGCCAACGTGACGCAGGCACACATCATAGGGTCCGCAGCGTTCCCGGCGGTGACATTCCAGGCAGTCGCAGGGGTGAGTGCTCAGTATCAGTTCCAGCGAGGCGCGGCGGACTTCATTGATGGCTGCCGACTCCGTGTTCACCACCATGCCCTCGGTAACGGGGGTGGTACAGGCGGTGGGTAGACCCCGCATTTTCTCTATTTCAACGATGCAGAGGCGGCAGCCTCCGTAATTTTCGAGGTCCGGGAAGTAGCAGAGTGTGGGTATGTAGATATCCGCCGACCGGGCGGCTTCAAGCACTGTCATGCCTCGGGTGGCTCTAACTTCCTGCCCGTTGATTGTCAGCGTGATATTCTCCATATTATCCTCACTATTAGGTGTTATAATTTTCTATGGTTTACCGGCAGTTACCGGAATGGGTTCGGCGGGGACTTCAACCGTCTCGCCGGACACCTTGGTGACGGCTCCAAATCGTTCCGGACATACCTCCAGGCACGTGCCGCACTTAACACACTTCTCCTGGTCGATTACATGCACCATTCTTTTATCCCCGGCAATACATTCGACCGGGCAGTTGCGCAGGCAGATGCCGCAGCCCTGGCACTTGTCCGGCAGGATATAGAACTGTATCAGATTGGTACAGGAAAGGGCAGGGCACCGCTTCTCGTTAATATGTGCTTCATATTCGTCGTGGAAGTAGCGTAAGGTGGTAAGGACGGGATTCGGGGCTGTCTGCCCCAGCTGGCATAGCGATCCAGCCCTGATATTCTCACCGAGTTTCTGTAAAAGGTCGATATCCTCTGGTTCGCCTTCACCGCAGCAGATTCTCTCCAGGATATCCAGCATCTGCTTGGTGCCCACCCGGCAGGGAACGCACTTGCCGCAGGACTCGGCCTGGGTGAAGGAGAGGAAATAGCGGGCGATGTCCACCATGCAGGTCTCCTCGTCCATGACTACCATACCGCCCGACCCCATCATAGAGCCGGCTGCAGCCAGCGATTCATAATCAACGGACTGGTCGAGATAGCTTTCCGGCAGGCAGCCGCCGGAAGGCCCGCCGGTCTGCACGGCCTTGAACTTCTTGCCGCCGGGGATGCCTCCCCCGATTTCATAAATGATTTTACGGAGCTGGATAC
>CAYYVO010000203.1:2385-4408 GCA_964475175.1 uncultured Dehalococcoidaceae bacterium
GCCCACATCGTAGACAATGGACCGTAGCGGCGTACCCATGGGCACTTCGATAAGTCCGCTGTTGGCGATTTTCCCGGTAAGGGCGAAAACGCATGTCCCTTTGCTTTTTTCGGTACCCGTACCGGCGTACCAATCAGACCCGCGGGCGATTATGACCGGTACCGTCGCCAGGGATTTTACGTTATTGATGTTACTCGGTTTCCCCCATAGTCCGGATGTGGCTGGAAACGGCGGGCGCGCCCGGGGCATACCGCGTTTTCCTTCAATAGATGCCATCAGTGCCGTCTCTTCGCCGCAGACGAAGGCCCCGGCGCCTTCCTTGACGTGTAAATGGAAGCTGAAATCGGAGTCCATGATGTTTTCGCCGAGGAAGCCCTTTTCCTCGGCCTGCTTGATGGCCAGCCGGACGCGTTTCACGGCAAGGGGATATTCCGCCCGGATATATATGTAACCTTCGGAAGAGCCCGTGGCATAGGCGGCGATAGCCATGCCTTCGAGAACAGTATGGGGGTCACCCTCCATGGTGCTGCGGTCCATGAAAGCCCCGGGGTCGCCTTCATCGGCGTTGCATATCATGTATTTCGGATCGCCTGACGCGTTACGTAAGAACTCCCATTTCATGCCGGTCGGGAAACCGGCGCCGCCGCGTCCCCGCAGGCCGGAACGTTTGATTTCTTCGATGACCTGTTCTGGAGTCATTTCTTTTATCGATTTTTGCAGAGACTCATAGCCGCCGACGGCCATATAGTCCTCGATTTTCTCCGGGTTGAGTTTACCGCAGTTACGGAGGATAATACGCTGCTGCATGCTGTAAAATTTAATATCTTCATGGTTGGCTATAGCCTCGCCGGTGGCGGGGTCTTTATAGAAAAGACGCTCGACCGGCTTGCCGTCGCGGAGATGAGATTCGATTATTTCCGGAGCGTCGGCAACGGTGACATGGGTGTAGAAAATACCTTCCGGCTCAACGACGGCAATGGGGCCCTGTTCACAGAAGCCATGACAGCCGGTGAAATCTATTTTCACACCAGTTAGCCCCTGTTCCTTTACGGCTTTTTTAAGGGCTTCGGTAATTTCAAACGACTTGCCGGATACGCAGCCTGTTCCCTGGCAAACATATATCGTCCGCTGTTTATTACCATTATTCGGCTTTGTTTCTGTCACCTAAAACCTCCGCAACTTTCTTCGGTGTCATCTTACCGTATGTCTCATTATCTATCCTCATAGTGGGCGCTAAGGCACAGGCTCCTATACAGGCAACTGTCTCTAGGCTGTACTCCAGGTCTTCAGTAGTCTCGCCGGCCTTGATGCCGAGACGGCTCTCGAGTTCGTTCAGGACCTTGGAAGCCCCGCGTACATGACAGGCCGTGCCGCGGCAGACCCTGATAATCTTTTTCCCCAGAGGCGTCAGTTTGAACTGGGCATAGAAGGTGCAAACCCCGTAAATAGTGCTTTCCGGAGTATGTAAGAACCTGGCTATTTCACGCATGGCGGCGGCCGGCAGATAGCGAAATTTCTCCTGAGTTTCCTGCAGAATAGGTATAAGCTCCTGCTTCTCGCCATGATAGCGCGAGAATATCTCCTTTAGCTTGTCTTGAACGTCCGCTTTGGTCAAATTATCCTTTGCCAGCGTTTTCACCCCCAGTCTTTAAAATCCTTACCATTTTCCATACTATACCTTCGCACAGTGAATGTATATCATCATTGGAGAGATAATCAGGAATGGTGCTATCGAAGAAGATGCTGCCTTCAGGCGGGAACTCCTTATCGCCCCGCCAGAGAATGAAGGTTATCGGTACGCGCGGGAATGTATTGAATGTGACAGACACGTCACCGTATTCGGCGTTCTGCCCGCCCAGCGCTTTGGCGGTTTCCAGCAGCTGCTCCGGGTTATCACCGAAATACGTGATGATTGGTTCTATGGTCCTCTTGGAAAACGTGGGGTAGTAGTTGATACCGTCATGCAGTTCTTTATAGGTGATGGTTTTCCCGGTTAGAGCGGAGCCTTTAGCACGCGTAAAAT
>CAYYVO010000204.1:0-4403 GCA_964475175.1 uncultured Dehalococcoidaceae bacterium
GGACAGCACGGGGCCCCAGAAAGGCGTCTTGATGGGACCGGGCAGAATGCCGTTTACGTTAACATTGCTTGGGCCCAGCTCATATGCCAGGTTAATAACCAGGCCGATTATGGCGGCTTTGGCCCCGTGATATTCGATAGCCGGACCGGGCGGATTGTACACGCCCATGGAAGAAATCATGACGATTTTACCGTATTTCTGTTTTTTCATGTAAGGGGCGACTTCTTTGCAGAAAAATACGTGACCTTTATAGTTGAGGTCGGTCATCAGGTCGAAGTATTTTTCGTCCGTATACTCGATGCCTCTCTTGGGTGGCTCGCCCTCTTTGGGCTGCTCGATAACCCGGCCCCGCGGCACCGCTCCCCCGGCGCAGCCCACCAGGATATGCACCGTGCCGAATTTCTTAACAGTCTCGTCGACGCAGGCCTTTATCTGGTTGAGGTCGGTGATATCACACTTGACGAAGATGCATTCCTTGCCTTTCCTGGATGCTTCTTCCGCTGTTTTCTTGCCTTCAGCTTCATTGATGTCAGCGATTACGCAATTGCAGCCCTCCTCGGCGAATAGCAGGGCGGTAGACCTTCCCATTCCGGTGGCCCCACCGTTAATAATGGCAACTTTATCGGGTAGTAATGGCCTATTCATTCTTTTCCTCCACGCAAATTAATTATCCCTTTGAGTTGGAAAAGCGAGTTGGCTGGATGATAATCGCCACCATTATAAACCTTAACCTGCAGGATATCAAACTTAACTTTCACCCCTTTTGACGGCACAACCATAAGCCAGTATACTGGTGATAATACCGCCGTCTGAGGAGAATAATGGACACAGCAGAACAAGCCCGTAAACTCGTAAACTGGATAAAAGAGCAGGTGCAGGGCGCCGGGTGCCTGGGGGTGGTTCTCGGCATGAGCGGAGGACTGGATTCCTCGGTGCTGGCGGTGTTGTGCAATCAGGCCTTCCCGCAAAACGTCATCGGCGTTATCATGCCCTGCCATAGCATCGACCGGGACAAACAGCATGCCGAGGCCGTGGCCGATAAATTCTCCATCCCCACCAGAATAGTCAAACTTGACGGGGTCTATGATACTCTTCTCAGCACGGTATCCGATGACACAAAAGAACCTGCTCTCAACAGACTGACCCAGGCCAATCTAAAGGCCAGATTGAGGATGGTAACACTTTACTATATTGCCAATCAACAGAAATACCTGGTAGCCGGCTCAAGCAATCGCAGCGAGATTACGGCAGGCTATTTCACCAAGTATGGTGACGGTGGTGTGGATATCATGCCGCTAGGTAACCTCGTGAAAAACGAGGTAAAAGCACTTGCGCGCCACCTGAAGATACCGCAGGAAATCATCGATAAGCCGCCATCCGCCGGGTTATGGGAAGGGCAGACCGATGAGGCCGATATGGGCTTTACCTATGAATCAATAGACGACTATATCCTGACAGGGAATGCCCCGGAGGAACTGAAAAAGAGAATCGACGCCATGAAGTCAGCGACCGGCCACAAGCGTACCATGCCACCTACACCGCCGTTTTAATACCTTTTTATTTTACGCTTCGGCTTTCCTGTATTATCTCCGGGTATCTGCGGCTCCCCTCGCGTAGTGTCCGTTTCTGGGTAGCGTAATCCACATGATAAAGGCCGAAACGCCTCTCGAATCCCCACGCCCATTCGAAATTATCCATCAAAGACCAGTAGAAATAGCCCCTGATATTAATGCCCTCGCTTTTTGCCTTATTCACGACAAGCAAATGGTCTTCGATATACCTGGCCCTCTTCGTATCGCTGTCATCGGCGATTCCGTTTTCCGTGATATATATAGGCTTGGAAGTATAACCTGCCACCTGTTTGAGAACGCGATAAAGCCCTTCCGGATATATTTCCCACCCCATATCAGTCACCCTTTCCGGCGGCAGTTTGTTTACTATATCCAGCTTATGCTTGCCGAAAGGACTGAGTTTAAAATGAAAGCGCATATAATAGTTAACGCCTACGAAATCGAAAGTATCCTTGATATCGCTGGTGTATGAAACGCTGGCCGCGCCCGGGATTGAGAACTTGTATTTACCGTCAACAAGGTAGGTAAAATGAGAATCGCCCAAGTTGCGCCTGAGGATGCGACTAAACACGACATCAAGCAGGTTCCATCGGTTTGGAGGCTCATATATCATCATCACTACAACGAGACCCACCCGAGCTTCCGGCTGGTATTTCTTTATACAGCTATAAGCGGCGGTATGGGCCCTCAGTAGATTCTTCTGGACGGTTGCGGCATTCTGGAGGTTGTTTTGAGCCGGGGGGAATTGCCCCACGTAATACCCGTTGAAGGAATATGCAGACGGCTCGTTAATGGTACACCAGAGCTTTACCTTAGGGCCGAGACGCTTAACGACACGCTCTACAAACCTGCCAAAGACCTCCGGAGAGTCTTCCTGCAGAAATGCCCCCTGCTCCTCGAACCATATGGGGTCGGTAAAGTGGTGTAGCGTTAACATCGGCTCGATGCCGTTGGCCAGCAGCTCATCAACCACCTTTTCATAGTGGTCCAGGGCCGCTTCATCGAACTGCCCCTGCTTCGGCTCAATCTTGCTCCATTCCACAGAAAAGCGGAAAGCGTTTAACGAAAGCTTTTTCATGAGCTGAATGTCTTCCTTATAACGGTTCCAGTGGTCGCAGGCAATCCCGGCTTTTTGAACGTTCAGGATGCGCGGTTTCCCGTCTTTATCTACGGCGGATTCGAATCTGAACCAGTTATTATTATCACAATTGCCTTCCACCTGATGTGAAGAGGTGGCACTCCCCCACAGAAAATCCTTCCCGAACCGCCACGGTTCTTTCCTTAGCATATTGAAATCAAGTCGCAGATTAACTCTGCTGTCCGTTAGCCAGAACAGCAGCGCGAAATATGCTGCCGGTATGATTAGTAATAATAAAAGCCAGTACATATTTACATTCCTCTCTCCGTCATGATTAAGCCGCTATTTAGACTGCATTATAACTTCTTTCTGAATCGTTTACAAAACATAAAATTTGTATGTTCGTCTGCAGCTGTAGAACATTATTCTAGAATAGAAGTTCTTTGTTATGTAGTTCTAGAGAAATATACTGGAACTATATTTTAGTTTTTAATACTTCAATTAACTTACAGAACTACATATCAGGAAGGTATGCAGGTTAGGCCGTTTTTAAGACGGCGGAAAAAGGGAATATGGAAAAGATAAAGGTTTATCTGGATACGACGCACAATATCTTACGTGAAAGTGTTCATTCTGCACTCGACGGAAATCCGGGCACGGAAATCTTTGACGACGTTTCTCTCGACAGGATGACATTTCCTTCCGTTGAAGATGAATCTCCGATAATAGCCGTACTGGATATCGGAGAAGACGAGGGCAGCCGGTTGAATACAATCCGGCGGATGAAAAAAGAGGCGCCGGCGATAGCATCATTAGTACTCTCCGATGAAGATAGCAACGACCTGAGATATGCCGTTTTAAAGAGCGGGGCAAATGCTTTTCTTACCTGCGAAAGGGTACCCGATAAACTTAATAAAACCATTGAAGAATTGAGCTACGGGTACCTCCCGATAATAAGGCCGCTACTACAATCTGGTGTTGCCTCCCTCGCTCTTGACGAATTCCATAAATTCTCCACGACCGGGGATGAAGCAGACCGACCGGATATCCGCCTGTCTTTTCAGCAGAGAACCCTTCTCCAGTATATCGCCAACGGGCACAACGTCCCTCAACTTGTTAAAAACCTTGGCGTCAACCAGAACAATATCAGAGAACAGCTGGAACGTATCCGCGAAAAGCTGGTGGAAATAGATAAATATCTGATATCCATGCTTCAACCGGCGCCGATTCCCCCCGCGTTGGAGGAGGAAGCAGAAGCTGAAGTTAAAGGCTACAAAGAGCCTTCGAAGGTAATAAAAACAGCTAAAAAGCTCCTATCCAAACTGAAACAGGTCTCTCTGGATAAAATTACTCCGGCATTAACAGTGTATCCAAGAAAAGTGTACAAAGGTATCTTCCGTCCGACAGTCAGCCGGATAATTATCCTGTTTATCGTCATGATAATCGGCTTTTTCCTTTCAATACACCTCCTGCCCGGTCATAACATGTATGTGGTAAGCAGTGAAAGTATGAAACCGACCATCAACATCGGGGATATTATCGTAACCCGGGCTTTGACCGATGAAACGATTTCAAGCCTTGCGTCCGGAGATATCATTACCTTCGACCACGGTAAAAATACGGTGACTCACCGCCTACTGGACATCGACGGCGAGAAGCTCACAACCAAAGGTGACGCCGCTGAAGAATCCGACGCCTGGACGATAAACCTTTCCGAGGTCAAAGATGTATACCTCTTCAGAATTCCATTCGTC
>CAYYVO010000205.1:0-1405 GCA_964475175.1 uncultured Dehalococcoidaceae bacterium
GGCTCACGTTGAACGATGCGGGCTTATCCCGGCAATTGAAAAACCTGCGCCATGACATTGTGACTGTTGATACCGCTTTGCAGGAGCAGCTTATCGGGGCGCGAAACGCGGAAGGCGATGTCGGCGCTGATATGAAGGCGGAAGGCGAGGATAAGCAGAAAGACGCAGTATCGATTATCGCGGCCAACTCACGGCGGGTCCAGGAATCTCTAAGGGTCCTGGAGGAAATCGCTAAATCTCCGGGCATCAAAATCGATTCAGATAAGTATAAGAGAGCAAGGTTTACCGTTTATACCTTTGAAAAAGCCCTGCTTTCCAGCATGCTGCGGCAGGATAAGGTAGGGACTTTAAAAGGCCTTTACGTTATCATGGATACGGTATTTCTGAAGGGGCGGAGCTATGCCAAGGCCACCACGGCGGCGATAAAAGGAGGGGCTAAAATTATCCAGCTCCGTGACAAGGAACGTAGTAAAGAGGAGCTTCTGGAAATCGCCGGGAAAATAAAGAAAATATGTGCGGACGCCGGTGTCATCTTTATTATGAACGATAATCTTGATATCGCACTGGCTGTAGATGCCGATGGATTGCACGTGGGGCAGGATGACCTGCCGGTAAGAACCGCAAGGTATTTACTGCCGGTCGGTAAGCTGCTGGGCTGTTCGGCACGTACCGTTGAGGAAGCGGAAAAAGCCCTGGCAGATGGGGCCGATTATATCGGCGTGGGGTCGATGTTTTCTACATCCACCAAGGAGTCTGCCGAGGGAGTGGGACCGGAGAGAATTAAGGAAATTAAAAAGGCAGTAGACTTGCCAATCGTAGCGATTGGTGGTATTAATAGTAAAAATTTAGCCGAGGTCATAAAAGCCGGAGCCGATGCCGCCGCGGTAATCAGCACTGTGCTGGGAGCGGCGGATATTGAGGGAGCCACACGCCGGCTGGTAAAAATATGCGAGGGTGAAAATGCTGGAAAATCTGGAGTCGATAACCGAGCTGGTAAGGAAAACGCTCATCGCCAGGGATGAAGCGAGAGAGAAGATGCTGCCGCTTTGCCGCGATTCCATCCGGTATTGCAGCAACGCCATCCGCGCCGTACACCGTCAGGAGTTCGGGCAGGCCGGCGAACTTCTGAAAACCGCCCGTGAAGCATTAACCAGTGCTCAAAATGCCGTCGGGTCTCACAATGAATTAAATAACTCTGGAATCATCCGGGATGCCCAGAAGGAGTATGCCGAAGCCAATATTACCCTGGCACTGGTCACGGGGAAATCGCTGCCCAGGCCGAGGACTCTCGGCGTCGATGCGGCCGCTTATCTTAACGGACTTGGCGAGGCGGTGGGGGAAATACGGCGCTACCTTCTGGACATGATGCGGCAGGGAGACATTTCGCGCGGCGATGAGCTACTGG
>CAYYVO010000205.1:1415-3967 GCA_964475175.1 uncultured Dehalococcoidaceae bacterium
ACAGCGTCCTGGTTACGATGGATTTCCCGGATGCTATTTCCGGCGGCCTGCGCCGTACCACCGACATGGTACGCGGTGTCCTGGAAAGGACGCGAAGCGACCTGACTTTAGCGGTAAGGCAAAAAGCGTTAGAAATAAAACTGGCCGAAATCCACCCGGATGAGCTTTCAGAGCAAGATAATAAGTCGTCTGGTAAACAACATGAATCCGAAGAAGGCAGTCATCAGGAAGACCCCGAGCTTGACAGCATCGAGGCCGAAATATACGAGGCGTTGACACAATGGCGCGACCACAAAGCCAACGAGGAAAGCCTGGCGCCGTTCATTATTGCCCGTAACTCGTGGCTGAAGCAAATAATAAAGATGCACCCGAAATCGACCAAAGAGCTTTACGATATTAAGGGCTTTGGAGAGAGAAGGATCAGCAAGTACGGTAGAGATATACTCAAAATTATCAACAAAGGTTGATAATAACAAAGTTATTTAGGTCTTTACACGTTTGAATAGCTATCCCCTCATCGTTATAGAATTTCCGAGTTTACAGGGAAAATAACGTGTCATATTCTTTAATTGACCTGTGCCTGTAATTATGATAAACTGCATCGATTCTGATGGGATATCTGGATTCTGATAAATAGTTTCTTTGGGAGCGGAGTTGGGTTACTCCGGCCTCCCTTTTTTATTCCGAGCAGGCAAATACGGTAATGGAGGTACGCTTATGGACGAATGGATTCTAAAACTACTGATAATTCTGGGCGGGGTTCTAGGTCTGGCCTTTGTCGGGTACTTGGCGGCCACAATCCTACGGGAGAGCGAAGGCAGCCCCAAGATGAAATCGATAGCTCTCGCCATCCGGCAGGGTGCCATGGCCTTTCTACGCCGCGAGTTCCTGACGCTGGCGGTCTTCACCGTGGTGGTATTCATCGTCCTGGCGGTATTTATCGATCCCAAGCCGTATGTGGCTGTAGCCTACCTGGCCGGAACGATAACGTCGGCGCTGGCCGGCTGGCTGGGCATGAACATTGCCACCAAGGCCAATGTCAGGACGGCCCACGCCGCTATAAACAGCTGGGCGAAAGGCCTGAAAATCGCCTTTTCCAGCGGGGCGGTGATGGGCTTCTGCGTGGTAGGGCTGGGGCTGCTGGGTCTGGCCATTGTCGCCTTTATCTGGGAGGACAGCCATGTCTGGCTGGGCTTTGCCTTCGGGGCATCATCGGTGGCGCTGTTCCTGAGGGCCGGCGGTGGTATCTTCACCAAGAGCGCTGATGTCGGCGCCGACCTTGTGGGTAAGGTAGAGGCGGGTATCCCCGAAGATGACCCGCGTAATCCGGCCGTCATTGCAGATAACGTTGGAGATAACGTAGGAGATGTTGCCGGCATGGGCTCGGATTTATACGAGTCCTACGTCTCCGCGATAGCGGCATCAATGGTTCTCGGAGTGTTGGCGCTGGGTTCGTTCGAAGGCATGTACCTGCCGATAAGTCTGGCGGCCGTCGGTATCGTGGTCTCTATTATCGGCGCCCTCTCCGTAAGACCGAAAGAGATTAAAGAGGCCGATTTTGAAAAGCAGGTGGCCAAGGCGCATGGAGCCATGAACACCGGCGTATACGTCAGTAATATTCTGATGATTATTGCCAGCTTTTTTGTAATCCGGGCATTTACCGGTGAGAATGACCTCTTCTGGGCATTGATATCCGGCCTGGCGGCCGGTTTCCTGATTTCACTGGCTACCGAATACTATACATCAGCCGATAAGTCACCGGTAAAAAAGATTGCCAGGTCGGCGGAGAGCGGCTCTGCCGTGGTCGTAATCGAAGGTATGGCTACCGGTATGATGAGTACGGTTTTACCTGTTCTTCTGGTAGTAGTCGCCACGGTTCTTGCATATCTATTCGGTGGTCTGTTGGGCATTGCCATTGCCGCCATGGGCATGCTGATTAACCTGGGTATGCTCCTGGCGATGGACTGCTACGGGCCGATTGCCGATAACTCGGCGGGTATCGCCGAAATGGCCGGACTGGGTAAGACGGTCAGGGAACGCTGTGAAGCCCTGGACGCGGTCGGTAATACCACGGCGGCCCTCGGCAAGGGATTCGCTATCGCCTCGGCGGCGCTGGCTTCGCTGGCATGGCTGGCTACCTATTTCGGTGTAGTCGAATTAGAGGACGGCAGAACGCTGCTTGAGGCGGGTATCAGCATAACCAATGTTGCCGTTATCTCCGGTATATTCATCGGTGGTATGCTTACCTTCGTTTTTAGCGCCCTGGCCATGAGGGGCGTTAGCGACGGCGGTTTTGCCATCGTTAACGAGGTCAGGCGGCAGTTCCGCGAAATTAAAGGGCTGCTCGAGGGTAAGGAGGGTGTCAAGCCGGACTACGTAGCCTGCGTGAAAATCGCCACCGACCGGGCACTAAAAGCGATGTTGCTTCCGGGGATACTTGTCATTGCCGTACCCCTGGTTCTAGGCTTCACCCTGGGGCCGGAAGCGGTAGAACCCCACTTGGCGGCAGCGACGGCCTGGGCAGTGGCCTGGGCGGCGGCGACAGCCTGGGC
>CAYYVO010000205.1:3977-4380 GCA_964475175.1 uncultured Dehalococcoidaceae bacterium
GGCGGTGATGATGGCCAAGGCAGGCGGTGCCTGGGATAATGCCAAGAAATACATCGAGCCCGGGGCTTGCGGCGGTAAGGGCAGCGATGCCCATAAGGCGGCTGTCTGCGGCGATACTGTGGGCGACCTCTTCAAGGATACGGCCGGGCCTTCCCTGAATATTCTTATCAAGCTGGTGGGTAAGGTTGCCGTGATTTTCGGCCCCATCTTTATCGTGCTGATTACATTTGACTAGATAATAGCGTAATATAGAGGCAGCTCTGGCGGGGTAATACGGTATCCCGGGGGGCCGCCTCTATTTTTCTTTTTAAGCAAATTAGAGTGAAAGGTGACAGGGAGAAATGGGAAACGTTTTAAAGGGTAGAGTAGCTGTAGTAACGGGGTCAGGTCAGGGGGTGGGGAG
>CAYYVO010000206.1:0-4374 GCA_964475175.1 uncultured Dehalococcoidaceae bacterium
GCATAACGCAAGTCGTGGGGGTGAAAGTCCGGTTCTCCGGCTAAGGCGGCGTATTTCTTGACTATTCCATAGATTCCTTTATCCTTTAGCCCGACTACAAACTCATCAGGGCCCTTATCTCGGCAGACCTGCTCCAGCAACTCGTGCAATTCAATGGTTAGGGGTATGACCCTATCTTTGTCTCCCTTGCCACGCGTACGCAACATCTTACCTTTAAAGTCAACTGCCCGAACACGAAGGGCTTTCACCTCTCCGCGCCTCAAGCCGGCGTCACTCATAAGTCTCAGAACAACGTAGTCGCGGGGTTTACTGGTAGTAAGGCTGAGTATGCGGTTTACCTTTTCAGCGCTATGATATGAGGGCAGATGGTGAGGAACTTTTATAGGAAAGACCAGGTTCTCGCCGCGCCAATCGTGGAACCCTTTGAGAGCCGCTCGGTAGAGCCGTAGAGTAGAGGGCTTGAAGCCGTCCTCTCTAAGGCGTGCCAAAAAACGGCGCGAAGCCTCCAGCGATGGCGGATTACCTTGCAGGGCTTTCTGGTATTGTAAAAGTACGCCTCGATAGCGGTAAGCACTCTTTTCCGTTATAGCCTTGGTGAATAGACCGGCCTGCACGTAAAGGGCAAACTCGCCCTCCAAAGCCTGGTTGAGGGTTTCGTCCCTCTTGGCCCTTGTTTTCGGCTTGAATTCCGGCATCTCTCTCACCTGAGAGGAATTAGAATGCCCCCAATGGAATTCGAATCCATGTTGCCGGCTTGAAAGGCCGGTGTCCTAGGCCTCTAGACGATGGGGGCGTACCAGTAAAGTATACCAGAGAAACGGCCTAGCAGACAATATCGGCTGACGTGTTTCTCTAGACATAATCAGCTTGTCTGCCAAGCGTATCTGGCGTATAATTATATATAGAGGACTAGTTTTCACGAGGTGACATAACATGCCCCTATATGAGTATGAATGCGGCAGTTGCCGGCATCGTTTTGAGATAAAACAGGGATTTCACGATAAAGCCGAGGCAGAGTGCCCCAAGTGTCAGGCACCATCTCGGCGAGTCTTTCACCCCACGCCGATAATATTTAAAGGTAGCGGTTTCTACGTTACCGACCATCGTGCTCCCATGAGTGAACCGGGCACCGGGAAGAGTAATGGAGACACAGAGTCGGGAACGAAAAAAGTAGACACGGAATCGGGAACGAAAAAGGGAGATACCGGGTCGGAAAAGTGCAGGGGAGAAACGGGAGCCGGCAAAAGCACGAAGTGAAGGCACTGCTTCAGCGGGTTAGCGGAGCGTCGGTCAGTGTGGGCGGTGAAGAGGTAGGGCGGATAGGAAAAGGGCTGGTCGTCTTTATCGGGGTAGCTGACGGAGACACAGAAAAAGATGCGCAGTACGTGGTACAAAAAACCATAAATCTGCGTATTTTTGCCGATGACCAGGAGAAATTCAACCTCTCGGCTCTGGACATAAACGGTGAACTCCTGATGATAAGCCAGTTTACCCTCCTAGCCGATACCCGGAGAGGGCGCCGTCCCAGTTTCACCGAAGCGTCACCTCCACCGGAGGCTGAGCGGATGTTTGATTACTGTGTTGAGCTGGCCGGTGAAAGCAGCCTGAAAGTGGCTACCGGGCGTTTTCAGCAGTATATGCAGGTGGAAATCCACAATGACGGCCCGGTAACGGTTATGCTGGACAGTCATGATAAATTCGGGTAAATCTTTCGATAGGGGGGCATCATGAGCAGCGAGGAACGGGTTAAATTAAAGACGCTCCTGAATTACTGGGTGGAGCACAATCAGGAGCACAGCCAGGAATTCAAAGAGTGGGCGGATAAGGCGCGGCAGATGGGCGAGGCGGAAGTTGCCGAAGAGATTCTGCAGGCCGTGGAAAACATGGAAAAGGTAAGTGAAATACTTACCAAAACTCTCAATCGACTTGAGGAGGTATAGGACAATGTGTCTGGCGAAGGCATACATGGGTAAGAACGGCGAAAAGGAACTTCTCGTAGAGGAGATAGCCTCGGTGAGGGCGGAAGGAGGCAAGCTCCTGGTAACGACGCTTTTCGGTGAAAAAAAGGAGTTCGAGGCCGATATCAGGGAAATCGATTTCCGAGCCAGCAGTATCCTGCTGGAAAAGACCGGGAGTTGACATTTTAAGATTGTTGGAGTACTATTACGAATGATTGCAATTGCGACTATTGGTAATTTTCTCAGGAGGGATATAGAATAAGGTTGTGACCGGAAGATAAATTTTTTTTACCTTTTAGTTGCAACTAATTGCAATTGCATAGATTCGTCATAAATATGGAGGTGCCCTATGCATATCCCGGACGGATTTCTCAGCGTAGCAACGGTCGCCACAACCTATGCGGCATCGGCGGGGGGTGTCGGTTTTGCTGTGAAAGAGGTCAATAAGAAGCTAAAAGAGAAACAGGTTCCCCTGATGGGGATACTGGCGGCGTTTATCTTTGCCGCCCAGATGCTTAATTTCCCCATTGCCGGGGGAACTTCCGGCCATCTCATCGGCGCGGCGCTGGCGGCGATTCTGCTGGGACCGTGGGCGGCTATATTGATAATGAGCTGTGTGCTTATTGCTCAGAGTCTGCTCTTCCAGGACGGAGGACTGCTCGCTCTGGGCGCTAATATATTCAACATGGGCATCGTGGCTACTTTCAGCGCCTATTTTATCTACCGGCTGGCTACGGCTGCCTTTGGCGAAAGCAGGAAGAGCAGGTTAGTCGGAGGTTTTATAGGGGCCTGGGGCTCCGTGGTGATAGCTTCGGTAGCCTGCGCCCTGGAACTGGCATTATCCGGGACTTCGCCGATGGCAGTGGTGCTGCCGGCGATGACTGGAATTCATGCCCTTATCGGCATCGGTGAGGGACTGATAACTACCGCGGCTTTGAGCCTGGTACTGGTTGCCAGAGCCGACCTCTGGCAGCTACAGAAAGCATAGGAGGAGCGAGATATGAAATGGTGGCTAGGGGCCCTCGTAGTATGTTTACTGGTAGCAGTTATATCACCTCTGGCGTCTTCTTCCCCGGACGGTCTGGAGAAGATTGCCGAAGATAAGGGATTCTTCGGTCTGGCGATGGACTCGCCGTTTCAGATTATAGCCGATTATATTTTCCCGGGTATTGAAAACGAGCCGGTAGCGACTATTCTGGCAGGGGTAATCGGAACCCTGGTACTATTCGGTTTTGTGTACGGTCTGAGCTGGCTGATAAGGTCGAGGCGGGCTGAACGTACTGGATAAAATATTTCCATGCATCACGATTTTTTAGACCAATACAGCGACCGCGACAGCTTTATTCACCGGCTCGACCCACGGACAAAGCTGGTAACGGTTTTCCTGTTTATACTGGCGGTAGCTCTGACTACGACGTCTCTGTGGCTGGTATATGCCGTCTACTTCGTAATCGTGGCGGCATTAATCGGTGTTTCACGCGTTCCGGTATTCTATATACTAAAGCGTTCGCTGGTGATTCTGCCCTTCGTCCTGCTGGTGGCTATTTTCGTGCCTTTTTTTAGAGACGGCGAACCCGCAGCGAGTTTCCATGTCTGGGCATGGCAGATTTCTATGACATATAACGGTCTCGAGGTGCTCGGGAATATCCTGGCCAAGGCGTGGCTCTCCATTCTCAGCCTTATCATGTTGACCGCCACGACAAAAATGACCGACCTCCTCAGGGGTCTGGAGCAGCTGCGGATGCCCCGCATCATGGTAATGATATTATCTTTTATGTACCGGTATATCTTCGTGCTCGTGGACGAGGTGATGCGGATGAAACAAGCGAGGGACAGTCGTAACTTCGGCGGGCGGTGGATGTGGCAGATAAAAACGATAGGCAACATGACAGGAACGCTTTTCATCCGCAGCTACGAGAGGGGAGAGCGTGTTTATGCCGCCATGCTTTCCCGAGGTTTTGACGGCCAGGCGCGCACACTGCACCATTTGCAGCTAGGGACTTCCGATATCGCGTTCGGCTTAAGTTTTATAACGGCAATCGTTGTCGTTTGCGTGTTTAACTTTATATATTAGGAAATCCTATGGATGAAGTTATCAGGATAGAAAATCTTACGTATGCGTATCCGGACGGACGGAAGGCCTTGAACGGCATTGATTTGAGTATCACGAGTGGTGAGTCTGTGGCGCTTATCGGGCCCAACGGCGCCGGGAAATCCACGCTGCTGCTCCACCTCAATGGCATTATTCCCAGCGAGGGACAGGTAAAGGTCTTCTCTATGCCGGTAAATGAGAAGAACATTAAAGAGGTCAGGCGGCGCATCGGGCTGGTGTTCCAGAACCCAGACGACCAGCTTTTTTCAGCCACGGTGTTCGACGATGTTGCCTTCGGGCCGATTAACCTGGGCTATTCGGAGC
>CAYYVO010000207.1:0-694 GCA_964475175.1 uncultured Dehalococcoidaceae bacterium
ATCTCGCCCTGCTTTATATTTAGCGTTACGCCCTGGAGAGCAGGAACTTCCACATTGCCCATATGGTATATTTTGCTGATATTTTCCAATTCAATCATGCCGTTACTGTCTGACATGGTTAACACTTCCTGTCTTTTTGATTAGAACATGCTCATCGAGGTTGACTTGACTTTGACCTCATACACTACGGTCTCGCCTTCACTCAATCCGCTCGTAATCTCAGCTCTCAGGCCGTCGTCCAGGCCTACGGTGACCACCCTCTCTTCTATCTGCTCATTCACCATAACTTTAATCACCCTCTGGTTCTGGTCATTCGTACCTATTGCCCTGCTCGGCACTATGAGGATATCACTATGTTTTTCCACGACGATATCAGCCGACGCACTCATGCCAATTTTTATTCCCGCGTCTTCCGGAATATCCAGACCGATCTCGACCCTGTAGAGGACGACACCCCCTACCTCAAAAGGAACCGGGTAGACAGCCATAATCAGTCCTTTATAGACCGTACCCGGCAAGGCATCCACGTTGATATCCGCTTCCTGGTTCAATGTCACCAGAGGGATGTCTATTTCGTCCACTTCAATCACCAGTTCCATACGGTGGGTATCGATCATCTCAACGATTGTCATGGGAACCATAGAGGGAGTGGGGACAATATCGCCTTCTTCGGCTGCTACCGCAGCAATTACGC
>CAYYVO010000207.1:704-4348 GCA_964475175.1 uncultured Dehalococcoidaceae bacterium
GGCGCTGGGTATCATTGAAGGAGTAACGGGCAAGTTCTACCGCCTGCTGCGCCTGCGTTATCGATTGCTCGGCGGCAGTTAACTGGAGCTCCTGGAGAGCCAGGGTATCGGTAAGATCATCGATATCTTTCTGCGCCTGGGCAACAGCCAGTTCAGCCGCTTGTACCTGCTTCTTGAGGAGGTTGACCTGCCGGGAGTCGTAGCCGGACAGCGTATTGTTATAGTTGGCCTGTGCCGTGTCCAGTCTTTCCTGTGCCCGATCCAGCGCCAGAGACCAGTCTTCCGAGTTATTATTAGGATTCTTCAACGCATCAGTGACATAGGCATACCATGCTTTGGCCTTGTTCAGTTCTGCCTGTATCATATTGAAATCTATAGCCGTTATGCCGGCGGCAAGGTTATTCTGCGCCGTATCCAGGGCTATCTGTGTGTTCAACAGCACCAGTTCCAGGGCATCCTGGGAATCCTGTGTAGTTTTAAGATTATATTCGGCAGTCCTCTGGGCCAGCTCCGCCTGTGTCAGGGCTACTTCCGACTGGGTGACAGATAGCTGTGCCTGTGTACGGGCCAGCTCAAGAGCGCTTTTATCGAGCCTGGCCAGTTCATCGCCGGCTTTCACCTCATCACCTTCCTTAACCAGAATCGCCGCAATTTTACCGCCGCTACCAAACATCAGCCTAGCTTCGCGAGAAGTCTGTATCTTCCCGTTACCGGTAACGTCTATCATTATATCTCCACGCGTTACCTCTACCTTTTGCTGGCTCACGGTATCCGCAGCACCACCCAGCGAATCACAGGCCGCCACTCCCAGTAATGCTAACAGCAACACCGTTAAGATAGAACCCATTATCAGTTTCTTTTTCATATTCTTCCTCCGAGATTTCTGATATATATAGTTTGATAGGATATTATTTCTTCTTAAGCATTAGTTTCATCTGAAGATTAGCCCTTTTCTTGTCATAGCGGTCCATCATCTCCGGGAATGTCTTTTCTAAAAAGGAATACCTGTCACGCATTTGCTCCAGCCATTCCATTCTTTCCGGAGACTCGTCTTTCATCAGTTCAAGACCACGTTCGGCAAGCTCGCGAAACATCTTGATTTCTTCTTCGAGCCCGCGTCTCACCGTTCTCTTCAGGGCATCTTCCCGCAGGCGGAAATGGTCATGCCTTTCCCCGGGGATAATGTACCGTTCGATAAAACCCAGTTGTGTCAGCAAACGCACCGTAGTACTGATTGAACCTTTGCTGGCCATAAGGACACCGGCTAACTCCGCGGGAGATTGATATGGTGGGTCAGAAATAAGAAGCCAGCCGAACATGCGGCCGGCCATGCGGGGCAATCCGGTACTTTCGAAGACAATACCCACTTCCTCCACCAGGGTTCGTTCTACATCCTTCAATTTCGACGTCATAACCACCTCCTACAGTAATTTCCAATATTATAATATATATAATATGTATTGTCAATACTAAACATTATGAATTTTTCACGATTATCAAAAAAAACATTGGGCAAGACGTAAAAATATGTAGAAAACAGGGATTTAGAAAGACAATATTGGATTAAGAGAAGGTGCTAATGTGTAAAAAGATGAGTATTATGTAAATAATGCGGTCATCTGCCCAGTTCCCTGGCACGTATGTAAGCCGCTTTTACAGCATTGGTGATGAGGCTGACCAAACCGCCCTCTTGAAGGACATGCAGGGCACGCTCGGTGGTGCCCCCTTGCGAGGTAACAGCTACCCTCAACTCGGCAGGCGTTCTACCGGATTTCCGCATCAATTCCGCTGAACCCAGCACCATCTGGGTAACCAGTTCCTCGGCATCGATTTGTGTCAGGCCGATGCTCATCGCCGCTTCGGTCAGGGCTTCGGCAAACATGAAGACATAAGCCGGACCGCTGCCGCTGACTGCCGTAACCATATCGAGCGACTCCTCTTCATCGAAGTAAATCTCCCTACCCATGGCACTTAAAATGGATTGCGCCCACTCTCTCTGCTCTTCGGTCACTTCGTCACTAGCCGTCCAACCGCTCATACCGAGTCCTACCTGCGCCGGCGTATTGGGCATGACACGAACGACGCGGTCCAGCGCAAGACCCCGACAAATAGTGTTTATCTTTATGCCGGCGGCTACGGATATTACAAGCTGTTCGGGTTCGAGGCGGGCTTTAAGGTCGTACATAATTTCGACCATATTCTGCGGTTTCACCGCAAAAACGACAATATCTCTATCCTCGACAGCCGCACGATAATTATCGGTAACAGCTACGTTATAACGACTTTTCAGATGTTCGCGTCTTTCATCGCTGATATCGCTGACGCAGATATCGGAAGGTCCGGCAAGCTCCTTCTTAATAACCGCCGCCAGGATGGCCTCCCCCATATTCCCGCAGCCGATAAACGCTATTTTCATTATATTACCTACCTCTCCCTCTGTGCCCCTCTCCTGTCAAGGAGAGGGGCATTATTTTGAAGAAGGGGCTGTGCCCCTCTTAAACACCCCTCTGGCTTATTATTACTTTACCACAATATTAACCAGTTTCCTAGGGACATAGATAACTTTGACCACTTCCCTGCCCTCCAGGTGGGGTCTTACTTTAGCCTGCTGCGCAGCCAGTTTCTTCGCCTCGTCTTCAGAAATGGACACCGGCACTATCGCTTTATCGCGCACTTTGCCGTTTACCTGCACCACCAGCGTAATTTCTTCTTCCTTGATTAACGCTTCATCCCATTTCGGCCATGCCTGATTGTGGATGCTGTATTCGCGGCCTGTCCGCTGCCAGAGTTCTTCAGTAAGGTGCGGAGCCGTCGGCGCCATGAGCAGGAGTAATGATTTAATAGATTCCTGCCACGCATTTACGGAAACAACACCAGCTTCTTTCACCCTGGTCAGATGGTTGGTGAGCTCCATAAGCGCCGCAACCATGGTATTGAAATGAGTTCGTTCGATGTCCTCGGTTACCTTTTTAATAGTCTGGTGAGTCATCCGGCCCAGCTCGGTTTCGGCCTGACCACCATCGTTTGAGCCGGTGTGGTTGTATTCATCATTCACCAGGTTCCAGACACGGTTCATCCAGCGGATGATACCGCCGATTCCGCTGTCATCCCATTCGCCCCCCTGCTCCCACGGTCCGATAAACATCAGATAGGCACGAACCACGTCTGCCCCCAGCTCGGTTACGTATTCATCCGGATTGGCCACGTTTCCCCGGGACTTGCTCATCTTCTGATGGCCGGAGATGATATGCCCCTGGTTGAACAGTTTAGCAAATGGTTCGCCGAATTCAATCAATCCCATGTCCCGGATTGCCTTGGTGAAGAAACGTACGTAGAGTAAATGCATCACGGCGTGCTCGGCGCCGCCGGTATAAAAGTCCACCGGCAGCCATGCCTTCACCTTTTTAGCATCAAATGGCGCCGCCTTCAGGTGCGGGCTGACGTAGCGCAGGAAATACCATGATGAGCATACAAAGCTGTCCAGGGTATCCGTCTCACGCTTCGCCGGCGACGAACACTTCGGGCAGGTCGTATTGACAAATTTCTTATTATATTTCAGCGGCGATTCGCCAGTAGGCCGGAACTCGGCATCCTCCGGCAGCAGCACGGGAAGGTCTTTTTCCGGAACAGGAACGGCACCGCAT
>CAYYVO010000208.1:0-4341 GCA_964475175.1 uncultured Dehalococcoidaceae bacterium
AATGAGTCCCTGACCTCTAGGTTTATTGGAAAATAATTCAGCCCTGCCCGTCGGTAGTCGTCCCGGTAGGCAATGTTAACACTCCAGACATGCAGCGGCAACCAGGCAGCAATCAGGATACACAGAAGCAACAGCTCCCAGCTAACAGAAATATTTATAGCCAGCCAACCCATCAGCAGCGGGGTACAACTGGCAAGCACGCCCTGAGGATAAACGCAGGTCACCTTTTTACGCCAGGTAGCGGCTACCAGAGTACCGCAAGCGTCGGCCAGAAATACAAAAGGGTGCAGATACCAAGCCAACGCAAGACCGGCGACAATCAGTCCTATAATCAAAGGCAGCACCTTACCCGGGGGGAAAATGGCCTTGGAGGGTAAGACACGGCAGCTGGTACGCTGCATACGAGCATCAATATCGCGGTCGAGATAATTGGTCAATCCATTGGCACCGGCCGATGCAACCAGCACCGCTGCCAGGACCACGAGTAGCTTCAGTGATACCTGTCCCCCACCGGCAACAAAGGCCGTGCAAACGCCGATAAAGGCCAGCAAGACACTGGGTAGAGGTTTCAACACCTCAAGATAATTAAGGAGCCTGCCAGCACCCGCGCCCATCTTCGATAAAAGGTTCAATCTCCCCTTGCGCGTAACTGCTATTTGTGAATATGTTGACGTCATAGACACAAATCAATTATACACAATAAAGAAGATTTTTTCTCACCCACCTAAGCGGCATTTTGAAACTTCCTTAAGGAAGAAGAAAGGTTTGCCAGTCGGCTGACATTAATATATTATATGGTCAGTGAAGGTAGAGCTAAGAGAAACACTGGCCGCCAGACAAAAGCGCAGTATCCATGAACCATCCCGCGTGCCGTCGGCGGTGTTGATCCCGATATATGAACATCAAGGTCATTACCACATAGTCTTCATCCGACGCACCAGGACGGTTAAAACGCACAAAGGCCAGATTTCTTTCCCCGGGGGAGTCCGTGAAGATACCGACGCGACTCTGCTGGAAACCGCCCTGCGGGAGAGCCTCGAGGAAATAGGTCTGCACCCGGAGGACGCCGAGGTTATCGGGGAGCTGGACGACGAGGTAACGACCACTTCCAACTATATCGTAACGCCTTTTGTCGCCCTGATACCCCACCCGTATAAATTTATCGCCAGCGAAGACGAGGTCGACGAAATAATCGAAGTCCCCATTCTATCGCTGCTGGATAAAGACTGCCTTAAACCTGATACAGAAGAACTCAACGGAGAAGAGTTCCCTTCTTATGCTTACCATTATCAGGGAAACATTATCTGGGGAGCTACAGCCCGGATACTGAATAAATTACTGGATATAATCGGCGGGTGTATACCACGGGGATAGACGACGGGAAATGCACGACAACTAAATTAATTAATAAACAGCGCTGATTTTTCAGCCGACCAAGACGCTCTCTTTGAGGATAATGTTCTTGCTGTACCCGTCATACTTACCCTGGACCTTTACCCTCTGCCCCTCCTCGAGACGGCTGAACTCGGAGACGGACGATTTCTCAAACGAGCAGCGTACGCTCCATTGTACCCTCTTGTTCGACCCTTCCAGGACGATATAACGGACGTCCAGGTGGTCGCGGATAAATATCTTAGCAACCTCTCCCCTAATCGTCAGTACCTTGTCGGTAAATTTAGAGTGTGCCGCTACCTTGTTGGTCCTATAAATCCCATCAAGCTGGTCGACGCTTATCTCCGCCCCTTCCGCTATTTTGTCCAGTCCTACGGCTATTTCCGGTTCGGTTTCTAACTCCGGTTCCGGCTCATATTCCGGTTCTTCTTCCAGTTCTGCTTCAGGTTCTATTTCCGGTTCCGGTTCCGGCTCAGGTTCTGGTTCAGGCTCCGGTTCTAGTTCAGGCTCGGGCTCGGGTTCCGGGGCAGGTTCGGGTTTCGGTTTCGGCTCTGCTTTGGCCTTCGGTTTAGCCGCTTTTTTAGCCTTGGGTTTTGCTTCGGCCTTTGGTTTGGCTTTAGGTTTGCGTTTCGGTTTTGGTTCGGGCTCCGGCTCGGGCTCAGGTTCTGGTTCGGGCTCCGGCTCGGGTTCGTATTCCGGTTCCTCCTCCGCTACCAGTTCCGACTCAATACCGGATTCAGCCTCTGCTTCTTCCGCCCTCAGGGCAAGATTCCGCTCTTCCTGCAGCTCTTTAAAAGTCTTATCTACCAGTTTATAACCATGTGAAAGCAATGGGTAACCGCACCACTGACAGACCCAGTCAAGAGTCCTATAAGTCTTACGGCCACAGTTGGGACATGCTGACATAGATATTCCTTACCCATAGATTACATGCGAAAACAAAGCTTGTCAACAGGCTGTTACTTGATTGAAAGCACCGATTTCACAAAAGAGCCGGATATACCTCATAATGTTATAAAAAGTTAATAATTTATTGTTAACTTTGCTCATTATTTCTTGACATATTACCTGAAAATAACTTATAATAAACGTGATACTTAAATGGAGAAAAGAAATGGCCGGTAAAAACTTCTATGACATACTGGGTGTTAAAAAAGACTCCAGCGATAAAGAAATAAAACAGGCTTACCGCAAACTGGCGCGTAAGTACCATCCCGACGTTAATGCCGGCGATAAGTCTGCCGAGGCCACATTTAAAGAGATAAATGCCGCCTATGAGGTACTTTCGGACAAGGACAAGCGTAAAAAGTACGATAAATACGGCGATAAATGGCAGTACGCCGACCAGTTTGAACAGGCGGAACAGCAGCAGTCGCAGTACTGGAGGCAATCGCCGGGCGGCGGCACAGGATTTCAATACAGCGGCGATATCGGCAATATGGACAGCATCCTCGAAGAGCTGTTCGGCATGGGGCGGACGGGCGGTTTTTCCCACCGCTCGCAACCGCGACGCGGTCAAAACCTGGAATCGCCGATAGAATTAACTCTGGAAGAATCCTATCAAGGAACCAGCCGCACCATAAGCCTTCAGATGGAGGAGCCTTGCCCGGCCTGTAAGGGAACCGGGCGGATTCACAACCTGCCCTGCTCGGCCTGCCGCGGCGCCGGTGTAGTAGCCAATGTCAAACGCCTCGAAGTAAAGATTCCCGCCGGTGTGACCACCGGCTCTCGCGTGCGTCTTGCCGGTAAAGGTCAGCCCAGCTATAGCGGCGGCACCAGCGGCGACCTCTATCTGAATATAACGGTAAAACCGAACAAGACTTTCGAACGCCACGGCGATAATTTGCACACGGCCGTGCCGGTACCGCTGGCAACGGCTGTCCTGGGCGGCGAAGTAAAGGTGCCAACCCCAAAGGGAAAGCTCGCCCTGAAAATTCCGCCGGAGACCCAGAACGGGCGGGTATTCCGCCTTACCGGACAGGGCATGCCCCATCTGGGAAAGTCAACTCGGGGCGACCTGCTGGCTAAAGCCGAAGTTGTATTACCCACTAAATTATCCGATAAAGAAAAGGATTTATTCAGGCAGTTGAGCGAGATTCGTTCTGCCTGATGGGAAGTTGAGGTGAAAATGAATAGAGAGAGATTTGATAACGAGCCCCGCTACGTGATAAGCGTTGCGGCCAGAATGCTGGATGTGCAGACCCATACACTGCGCTATTACGAGAAAGTCGGTGTCATTACACCGGGCCGCTCCCGGGGAAACGTCCGTTTATATTCGGATAGGGATATCGCCCTGCTCCAGCGGGTAAAAGCGCTGGTTGACGATATGGGCGTGAATCTTCCGGGGGTGGAAGTAATCCTGCGGATGATGCAGCACATGGATGAGCTCCAGACTGAACTGGAAAAGGCTCAGAGCGAGATTAAGAAACTGAAGGGAGGTACGCAATAATGAGGCAGGAACGATTTACTGAACAGGCACAGGAAGCCATACAAGCATCTCAACAGATGGCCATGCAGTACAAGCACAGCCAGTGGGATGTTGAGCATATTCTGCTGGCCTTGCTCGTGCAGAGCCAGGGGCTGGTAGGCGAGGTACTGAAAGAACTCAAGGTTGAGGTAGAGACCGTCAGGGACCAGGTGGAAGAAGTCCTGGAAAAGACGCCCAAGGTCGCTTACCAGACCGGGCAGATGTACGGCACACCGCGTATTTCCCAGCTGATGCAGAAGGCCGAGGAAGAAGCCGGCCGTCTCAAGGACGAGTTCATCAGCACCGAACACCTGCTTATCGCCATGGTCGCCGATGACAAAGGGGAGGCCGCTACAATTCTGCACAATGCCGGTATAACCCAGGAGAAGCTCTATACCGCCCTTCAGAAGCTCCGCGGCAGTCACCGCGTTACCGATAAGAACGCGGAAAGTAAATACCGTTCGTTACAGAAATAAGGTCGT
>CAYYVO010000209.1:0-4306 GCA_964475175.1 uncultured Dehalococcoidaceae bacterium
GTTCACTATTTATTCTACAAGTCTTCATATCAGTACCATGTTACCCCTGCCCGCACTGGACAGGAATTTCAGGGTACAAGTCTCCCCTTTCCATTTCACATCAAACACTACCCCGATAAGAAGTGATAGACCTATAGAAAAAGGTTCTGCAACAGGATGAAACAGTGATAAATAAATGTAGTTTGGTGCTGGTGGGGGATAAAATGAACGATTAGACGATTATATCGCGAGGGCGGCAGGGTGGGAAAAGATAGGAAAGGGTAAAAGTGGATGCGGTGAAGAGAAGGGAAACAGAAAGATTTACATAAAGTAGATAGGGGATATTATCACGCTACAATATCTATATAAGCACTTTCTTTGGCTGCCAGACGCCTTTATCGGGGACATGGCGGAGTATCGCCAGGAAACGCCCGTCCCGGGAGTAAGCGCGGCAGAATAACTTGCGGGTGCCGCCGTTGCCATACTCTACGGGCAGGGGACTGCCGTTTTTTATAGTTTCCTCGCCGGCATCATCGACGATGATGGCACTGAAGTGCTGGAGCACGCTATCTATGGGATGAATGTATTGTTCCCAATACCCGTACTGGAACGCTTCTTCGAGTTGGGGCATCGATACTGCATCCTCGATACCAAAGATACCGCTGCGGGTGCGGACCAGATTTTTTAAATGAGCGCCGCAGCCAAGTGACTGCCCCAGGTCGTGAGCCAGCGAGCGGATGTAGGTACCCTTACCGCATTCCACCTCTAAAGTAGCCGCCGGCGGATGCCAGTCTGTCAGTTCCAGGCGGTGAATTTTCACCGGCCGACTTTTCAACTCCACTTCGATGCCGGCGCGCGCCAGTTTATAGAGGGGTCGGCCCTGGTGCTTCACAGCACTGTACATCGGCGGTATCTGACGGATATTCCCCCGGAACCTATCGAGTGCGGACTCCAGTTTAGCGCGGTCGATTTTAGAGGAATCGCGGCATCCGGTAATCTGGCCGCTGGCGTCGTATGTATCGGTAGTAATGCCCAGCTCGACCTCGGCTCGGTAGGTCTTGGTGGTATCCATGAGGAACTCGACAATACGCGTGCCCTTCCCCAAGCAGACCGTCAGGACTCCGGTGGCGTCCGGGTCCAGTGTCCCGGCATGGCCGGCGTGCCGCTCTCCGCTGAGGCGTTTAACGCGGGCGACGATGCCGTAGGAGGTTATTCCCGGGGGCTTATTGATATTGATTATGCCATCCAAAGTCGAATCCGTTTACCTTCCGCATTTTAATTATGTTAGCACGGTCGTTTAGACATGAAAACATTCTTTAATATACCGCTCACCCCGAGCCTGTCGAGGGGGTGGATTATATTAACCGCTATGGTTCGACAAACTCACCATGAGCGGTTGTAAAATGAGCTTATGGTTACCAGGACTTTACTTTCTGCATCCGTTCCAGTGCTTCTTCTATTTCGCTTTTGGAGAGGAATATGGTAGCCCGCATGTAGCCCCTGCCGTTTTCTCCAAAGTATGAGCCCGGCATCAGGGCCACATGTGCCTTACCTATTATTATATTAAGGACGAAGTCCTCATCGTCATAGCCTTCGGGAACCTTTATCCAGAGATAGGGTGTAGCCCTGGGGACGCTGACCTCAAATCCCAATTCCTGCAGGCCTTTTGTGAAAATGTCCCGTCTGTCTTTAAGCTCCCGCCAGTACTCCTGCATTTCTGCCTTTACCGAAGGATTCGTCAGGGCTTCCACACCGGCCTTCTGCTTGTACCATTCCACACCCTGGCCGTACTGACTGTTATATTTCAGCCAGAGGTTGATATTCTCCTCGCTGCTGACAATCCACCCCAGCCCGATGCCGACGAAGTTGAAATGCTTGGAAAAAGATACGACCTCGAAGCCGCGGTCCATCATTCCGGGGACCTGGGTAATCGAGACCGGTTTTGTATCATTATCGAATACGTAATCTTTATATGCCTTGTCAAAGATACCGGCGACATCCGCTGCTTCCATATCTTTATAAAGGGAAGTGTAATAATCCATGTTCGCCACGCTGCCGGTAGGATTATTGGGGTCGCAGAAATAAAAGGCTACCGGCTTATTAGCTTGAAGATTATATTCCGGCTGCCAGTTGGTTTCCGCCGATGCCCTGACCTTCCGTATGTTTTGGTGTGCCAGGATAGTGGCCCCTTCATAGACCGGATATACGGGGTCGGGTACCAGTATGCTTCCCAGCTCGAACAGCCTTACGATGTTAAACAGGGGGTCTTTCGTCCAGCCGGTGACAGCAATGTTCTCCTGCTTTAGAGCAACCCCATGTTTCTGCCGGTAGTCTTCGATTATAGCTTCTATCAGTTCAGGTATGCCCCGTTCCGGATGGACATCGCAGGGATAGCCGAAGGTCGACCTTTCGGCAAGTACGTACCGGGACATTGCTTCCTTGACCGTACCCGGCGCTTCTCTGTCGGGAATACCGATTCTGGCGTTTATAACGCGCACGCCGTCCTTTTTTTCGACTTCCTGGGAAATCCTGCCGACCTTGCGGAAAGGATAGTCCGGTATCCGGCTGATTAAAGGTGAAAGTCTCATATATCCGCCCCTTTTTAATTGATTTTTTAACCTAAGGGGTGTCTTCGTGCGTTACTTCATCGATAAGGCGTAATATGCGTTCGCCGTGTTCGATGGAGTTGTCCCAGAGAAAGTTGAGCTCGGGGGTGCGGCGCATCTGCGCTTTTTTTGCCAGCTCCGAGCGCAGGAAACCTGAGGCCGAGTTCAGTACCGACAGGATTTTCTGTTCTTCCTGCTGTCCGCTGAAAGAGCTTACGAAGACCTTGGCATGCTTGAGGTCGGCAGAAGTTTCAACCGCCGTTACCGTGACGAACTCATCGAGCCGGGGGTCACGAAGCTGGTACTGAATCAGCTCGCTGACTTCCTTGCGAATGAGGGTGTTCACCCGTTCGATACGATGTGACATTGCCTGAGGTCCGGGTAATCGCTATTACCCGGATTTTTCCATCCTGTAGAATTCCAGGGTATCTCCGACCTCAAAATCGTTGAAGTCTTTGACACCTACACCGCATTCATAGCCGGTGGCTACTTCCCTGGCATCGTCTTTAAATCGCTTTAGACTGCTGACTATTGAATCGGATAATAATTCTTTACCCCGGTAGACACGCACTGAGGCATTACGGATTACCTTGCCGTCGGTTACATATACTCCGGCAGCCTTGGCGCCTTTGCCGGCCGGAAATACTGCCCTTACCTCGGCCCGCCCGTCGATAACTTCTTCAAAGGTGGGTTCCAGCATGCCTTTGAGTGCTTTGTCCACGTCATCGGTCATGGTATAAATTACGTTATAAAAACGGATATCTACCCTGCTGGCGGACGCGAGTTTGCGGGCGCCTTCGGTGGCGCTCACGTTGAAGCCGATGATGAGCCCACGGGAAGCGCTGGCCAGCATAACATCGCTCTCGGTGATATTGCCCGTGCCGCTGTGGAGAATCCTCACCTTTACTTCATCTGTCCCCAGCTGTTCCAGCGAGCTCCTGATAGGTTCGATGCTGCCCTGGACGTCCGTCTTGAGGATGACATTAAGTTCTTTCATCTTTCCGGCGCTTATCTGGTCGAAAAGATTGTTCAGGTTTACGGCATCGGCATTCTTGGAAGCAAGTTTTTCCAGTTCCGCCTTTTTAGTGGCGAGAAGTGCCTGAGCATGGCGTTCATCGGCAACGGCGGTCAGGGTGTCGCCGACCTGTGGAACTTCGCCCAGACCAAGAATAGCAGCGGGTGTCGATGGTTCGGCTTTCTTTATCCTTTTGCTCTTATCATTGAACATAGCCCGCACCCGACCCCAGGTAGTACCTACGACGACGGTATCACCCTCTTTCAGGGTACCTGTTTGTATCAATATCGTAGCCATGGGCCCCATTGACTTGTCTTTCTTGGCTTCGATAACTACCCCGGCGGCAGACTGGTTAGGATTTGCTTTTAGCTCTTCCATTTCAGCTACCAGCAGTACGCTTTCCAGCAGTTCCGGTATACCGATTTTCTCTTTGGCGGATATCTCGGCGCACACGACATTACCGCCCCATTCCTCGATAACCAGTCCGGCCTCGGTCAGCTGTTGTTTGACCAGGTTTACGTTGGCATTTTCACGGTCGATTTTGTTAATAGCTACGACGATAGGCACCTCGGCAGCACGGGCATGGTTTATCGCCTCAATAGTCTGGGGCATAACGCCGTCATCGGCGGCCACCACGAGTATGGTTATATCGGTAATATTGGCGCCGTGGGCGCGCATGGCGGTAAAGGCTTCGTGACCGGGAGTA
>CAYYVO010000210.1:0-4297 GCA_964475175.1 uncultured Dehalococcoidaceae bacterium
CCCCATTACTTATGGGTAGCTTAAACTACCTCCTCTATATATTTTACCGACTTTTCGTCGTTCTGGCTAGCTCTCTATCCATTTCGCGGCGGCTGATGGACTCGCGTTTATCGTACATTTTCTTACCCTTGGCAAGGGCAACTTCCACCTTGGCAACATGGCCCTTAATATACAACCTGGTAGCTACGAGTGTCAGACCTTTTTCCGCTACCTTGGAGATAAGATTATTAATCTCTTTGCGATGCATAAGCAGTTTGCGGGGTCGCGTCGGCTCATGGCTCAGGTAGCTGCTGGCCTCATAACGCGCTATATGCGCATTCAAAAGCCACAACTCGCCTTTATCCGGTCTGACATAGGCATCGCCCAGGCTTACCCGCCCGGCGCGTACCGATTTTATTTCAGAGCCGGTAAGGGCGATGCCAGCCTCATAGGTCTCACCTATATAGTAGTTATGGTAAGCCTTGCGATTACTCGCTACTGTTTTTCCGGTCATATCACTTAAATTTTACCACACTTCCAGATACCGCCCAAGATAGTATCGCATATATACAGATATAATATTATGGGTAAAACATGGCGTTACAGCTGTAGTAAAGACGACGTGGAAACATACCTCTACGTTACCCGGTGGAGAATTCCTATTCGACGGTAAGGGTCTTGGCCAGGTTCCTGGGAAAGTCCACCGGGCAGCCCCTCTCTTTAGCGACGAAATAGGCGAGCAACTGCAGGACCACCGTATTCAATACCGGGGTAAACAGCGGGTCGACCTCGGGCACTTTTATTACGTAATCTACGAGGTCAGCAATCGTCTCGTCTCCCTCGTTTACCACCGCCAGCACGGGGGCCTTCCTGGCCTTGATTTCCTTGATGCTGGTGATAATAGCCTCGTAGGTCTTGTCCTGTGCCACAACCGCCACTACCGGGATATCGCTGCCCAACAGGGCATACGGCCCGTGTTTCATTTCCCCGGAAGCGTAACCTTCGGCGTGGATGTAAGAGATTTCCTTCAGCTTCAGCGCCCCCTCAAGTGCCACCGGATAGTTGATGCCCCTGCCGACGAACAGCGCATTACTGGCGCCGGCTATCTCTTTGGCGTACCTGGCGACAGTTTCCTCGCCGTCAAGTACCTGCTGTACTTTACCGGGTAACTGCCTCAACTCCATAACCAGTTCATCCAGTCGTCTGATATCTATCCTCGAGTACGGCAGCACCATCCAGTAGAGAGCTATCAGCTGAGCGATAAACGTCTTCGTGGCCGCCACGCTTATCTCCGGTCCTGCCCGGGTATAAACAGTCTGGTCGGCTATGCGGCTGGCGGTGCTGCCGACGACGTTGGTAATAACGATAACCCGGCACCCTACCTCTTTAAGCCGCTTGATTGCCTTGAGGGCATCGAGCGTCTCGCCCGACTGCGTAATAACGATAGCCCGGCTGTTGGCGGTGGCGTGGCCGCTATAGATGAATTCTGATGCTAACTCGACCCGTGTCGGCATTTTTACCAGCGATTCGATGATGTATTTACCTATCAAGCCAGCGTGATATGAAGTGCCGCTGCCCAGTATAAGCATTTCCTCCGTGCCGTCTTCCCCGCCCACCGAAAGGTCCGCCGCCGGTTCTGCTGCCGCGATATACTCCGCCAGGGTATCTCGTATTACCTTCGGCTGCTCGTGTATCTCCTTGAGCATAAAGTGTTCATAACCCGCCTTCTGGGCATCACCCACGCTCCATAAAATCTTGTTTTCTTCCCGGTCAATCTTCGCGCCATCGCGCCTTATCTCAACATTATCGGCGGTGACCACGGCTATATCATCGTCTTCCAGGTAGATAACGCGGCTGGTATAGTCCAGCAGGGCCGGCACGTCCGAGGCGATAAAGTTTTCGCGGTCGCCGATTCCGATAATCAACGGGCTGTCCTTACGGGCCGCTATAAGCCGGGACTCGCCCTCCATCAACGCAATCATGGTATAGGCGCCGTCGATATCGTGCAGGGCGAGCTCCACAGCTTCTAAAAAGTCGCCCTTATAGTATTGCTCTATCAGGTGGGGTATAACCTCCGTATCCGTCTGAGATGCCAGTTGATGCCCTGCAGATGTCAGTTTCTCCCTGAGCTTATGGAAATTGGTAATCGTCCCGTTGTGAACAACGGCAATCTTTCCGGCGCAGTCACCGTGCGGGTGGGCGTTTAGTTTAGACGGCTCGCCGTGAGTGGCCCAGCGGGTATGCCCGATGCCGGTCGTACCGGCTAGGGAAGGCAGCTCTTTCTCCAGGGCTTTGACCCTGAGGAGGTCCTTGTAAATCTCGACACCATCGGATAATACAGCGATACCGCAGGAATCATAGCCGCGGTATTCCAGCTTGCCCAGGCAATTGAGGAGGATCGGCTGGGCCTTCTTATCTCCTATATATCCAACTATTCCACACATAAAAAGTCAGTTCCCTGATATTATTAACTATTGTCATCCTGACGAAGGTCAGGACCCACCCCTTGCTCTATCTCCCCTGGATTCCAGCTTTCGCTGGAATGACAGATCGTTGGTTCTGGCTTCCCGCTTTCGCGGTAATGACATTCTGCCAGGCAAGCCCGATTCGTCATTCTGGCGCAGGCCAGAATTCAACCATAAAATTCTAATCTCCCTGGATTCTTCTAATATACCAGTGAGCGGTCGGGCAGCCGGCCGCTGATTATCTTTGCCATTTTTATCTGGCAGCCGTTGCCGACGATTACTCCCGGCTGGGCTGTCACGCTGTTTTCTATATTACAGTCCTCCCCTATAACCGCCCCGACATTTATCACCGGGCATTCTCCGTTTATCCTTATCTCGCTCTCACCACCGAGGGCAGTAAAACGTCCTTTGATGCCGCAGCCCCGGGCGATAACCGAATCACTGATGATGGAGCCGGGGCCTATGGTGACGTCATCACCGATAACGCTGTTTTTAATCTCGGTAAATGACGATATAACTACATTATCGCCGATACTGGTTGCCGGCATGACACATACGCTGGGCCCGATATCGCAGCCCGACCCGATGACCGCCGGGCCGTAGATACAGGTGCCCGGACGTATCACGGTGTCTTCGCCAATAGCAACCTGCCCCTTGATTGAAACCCCCGTCTCTATAGTGCCGCCCAGCCTCGTTTCAATGGTACCGAGGACAGCATTGTTCAGGCTGATAATATCCCAGGGGTAGACCACATCCAGCCAGGTGCCTTCCGTTTCCAGGGTGTTTATCGTGTAGCCTTCGGCTATCATTTGATTCAGGACATCCGGAATATCCAGCACGGATTCTGTAAACTTGAAAAAGTCCCGCGTAAAGGCGTATATACCGGTATTGACCATGTTGCTGCCCGCCTCTTTGGGCTTCTCCACGATTTCCTTAACCACCCCGCGCTCGATATTCACGACTCCGTACCTGACGGGGTCGCTTACCCTTTTTACCAGGATTGCTTCCGACTTTGTCTGTATAAAACCAGCGATAGTCTCAGGTTCAATCAAATTATCCCCGGAAAGCACCAGGAACTCCTCTTCGGCTGTGTCTTTTGCCTGCGAAAGGGCATGGGCCGTTCCCAGTTGCGCTTCCTGGGTGACGTAGGTTATCTCAACGCCGAACTGCTCGCCGGAGCCCATGTAATCGTACACCTGCTCCTTACGGTAGCCGACCACCAGTACGATGTTGCGGATACCGTTCGCTGCCAGCGATTCTATAACGAACTGCAGAATAGGCTTATCAGCGATGGTGAGCATCGCCTTCGGTCTGGAAACAGTAAACGGTCTTAACCTCTGCCCCTCCCCTGCTGCCAGAACTATTGCCTGTTTCATATACCACCCCTCAAAATAGCTTTGAATCCGGTAATACTACGCCGCTGACCACCGCCCCCGGGCCGATAAAGGCATTATTGCCGATTATGGTGCCTACATTTATAGATGCGTTTATCCCGGTCTCCACATGATCGCCGATAATTGCCCCCAGCTTACGCCGTCCTGTATCGATACCGCTTACCAGTATATTACGCTTATCCAGCCGCAGGTTGGCAATCTTGGTGCCGGCGCCGAGATTACACCCCTCACCGATAACGCTGTCGCCTACGTAGTTATGGTGCGGAATCTTGGTGCCGTTCATGATAATGGAGTTCTTGACCTCGACGGACGCACCGATATGACAGTTATTACCGATAGCCGTGGAAGGGCGAATAAAGCAGTTGGGTCCGATATCGCATTCTTCCCCGATAAGCACCGACCCCACGATATAGGCGCCGGACCTGATTACCGTGCCTTTGCCGATAGCGACAGCCCCCT
>CAYYVO010000211.1:0-4290 GCA_964475175.1 uncultured Dehalococcoidaceae bacterium
AGCAGTCCGCCACCGAGCCAGAATACTACTTTATAACCTGAACGCGCGGCGATGAATCCACTCAAACCGTAACCGACAAGTGTTGCTGCCGCCAGGGACATTCCGTAGTAAGCCATCGTCCTGCCCCGCTGTGTCTCCCCGCCGTGATACACCATCGCCGACATTGTTGCCGGACCTACCATTCCACCGGTTATTCCATGAAGCACACGCACCAGGGCCAGATGAGACGGAAATCTGCAAAGCGTATAGAGAAACATACTGGCGGCATCTCCAATGAGACCTGCAACCAGCGGCAGCCGGAAACCGAACCTGTCCACTATCCTTCCGAGGATAATATTTGCCGGGGTGTTAACAATTGAATACAGTCCGATAATTAGTCCGACAATCCCTATTCCCGCACCCAGCTCGTAAGCGTAAAGGGCTATTACCGGAATCAACAAATGTGTATCCAGAAATCCGATAAAGGTGATAATAGAAAGGACCGGCAAGGCTTTTTTATTTGGAGGAGCCGTTAATATGTTCATCCGCCCAACGTAACCAGAATACACCAGAACCCCTGCCTTGTTCAATTCAACTCAGCTTGCTATAATGTATGAAACAGTAAAGAACGCAAAAATGAGTAAAAGCAGCAGAAAATCATCAGAATTGCCCTACCGGCGTATTGTAGTAAAGCTGGGCACGCGCCTGCTCACCGGAGGCACCAGCCGCCTCGATGAGGAAGTCATGAAAGACCTTGTGGCTCAGATGGCGCAATTACATGAGCAGGGCGCCGAGTTGATTATCGTTTCTTCCGGGGCTATAGCCGCCGGGAGGTACAAGCTGGGCTTGAAGAAAGATATCAAGGGTATTCCTTTCAAGCAGGTGCTGGCCTCAGTAGGACAGGGGCGGCTGATGAACGTCTATGATGCCCTGTTCTCACAGTACGATATCACCGTGGCGCAGGCGCTGCTGACCCGGGCGGATATCGACGACCGCGCCGGATATCTCAATGCCCGCAATACCCTCCTGGTTCTGCTGGAACTGCAAGTCGTCGGGATTGTCAATGAAAATGATGTTGTATCTATCGACGAGATTGAGGAGGACAAGTTCGGCGATAACGATAAACTCTCGGCAATGGTAGCCAATCTGGTTGACGCTGATATGCTCATGATACTCACGGATATCGGCGGGCTCTATACCGCCGACCCTACCCGCAACCCGGATGCCCGCCTAATCCCGCAGGTGACCAGGATAGATGCCGGTACCAGAAAGCGGGCGGCTGCCACGCGCAGCGACCAGGGTACGGGCGGGATGGTAACCAAAATCGAAGCCGCGGAACTGGCCACTTCCTCCGGTGTGGATGTAGTCATCGCCGACGGCCGTGAAAAGGATATAATCTCAAGGCTGGCGGCCGGAGAACAGCTGGGCACCCGTTTTCCACCCACAACCAGCAAGCTGGAAAGTCGCAAACGCTGGATGCTTTCCGGCCTCTGCACCAGGGGCAAACTCATAATAGATACCGGCGCCGCCCTGGCGCTTAAAAAGCAAAATCGCAGCCTGCTCTCGGCCGGCATCCACAAGGCGGAAGGCGGGTTTTCCCGCGGCGACATCGTCGCGATATATGATACCGAGGGGACTAATCTCGGCTGTGGCATTACCAACTACAGCTCCGGCGATATTGGTACCATTAAAGGCGCCCGTTCAGATAAAATCGCCGGTTTACTGAATTTTGACTACGGCCCGGAAGTTGTCCACCGTAACAACCTAGCGCTATTGGAAACGGAGGAGCCAGGTGAGCGTAGGCAGACTGTACCAGTCCAATGATGAGACATTCATCGCCGAAGTGAATTATCAGTTTCAGCATGAGGAATCCCTGCGGTGGTGGGGAGAGTTGACCCTGGTAGATTACGTGCGCATCAAAGACGGCAGCGGATTTCTGCTGGAGCTTGAAGATGGCCGCAGGAACAAATGCAACCTGAAAAAGCGAGTCAACCGGGCAGTAACCAGCCTCCCGCCCCGCTATGTGTACCACTTCAGCGGCAGCGGCAAGTTCGACTACTAAATAAAGAATACCGAGGGGTATAACCCCTCATCCAAATAATCTCCCTTTATGTTTTATAGCAGAATATATGAGGGAGGTCTGGAACCGTTATGCAGACTCTCAGGGGCAAAGGCAAACTCTACGATATCAGAAACAAATTCGTAGATGAAGTCACCTATAATATTGCCCTTAAATCCCCGGATGCGGAGTGGCGCGGCGAAATTACCCCCGGCAATGGCATTATGCCTGTGGGAAGCTATATTATCGAGCTGGGCGACGGACGCCGGGGTCCCTGTAACGTTAGTATAAAGACGAACTCTTCATTTGGCCTGGTGGTCGATAGCTTTGATATCGAAGGCACGGGTCCGTTTTCCAGATAATAAAGGATTAATGCCATGACAGCAGCAACTGAACAGCTGGAAGCTAAAGGTAAAGCCGCTAAAGCCGCCGCCCACCGGCTGGCTTCACTTTCCACCGATACTAAAAACAGCGCCCTTCTTGGCATCGCCGATGACCTCCTTGCCCGCAGGGACGAAATACTGGCCGCCAATAAAAAGGACTACGACGCCGCCAAAGCCTCCGGCATGGGTACCGCTTTACTCGACCGTCTCATGCTGGACGAAAGCCGTCTGGAAGCTATTGCCACGGACACGCGTGCCGTCGCTGCCCTGGCCGACCCCGTCGGGGAGACCTTCGAGATGCGTACTCTCCCCAACGGACTGCAGGTCGGTAAAAGACGGGTACCGCTGGGTGTTATCGGCGCCATCTACGAGAGCCGCCCCAACGTCACCGTGGATATCTCTGCCCTCTGCCTGAAGTCCGGCAACGCCGTTATCCTGCGCGGCGGCAAAGAGACAATAAATTCCAACGTTGCCATCGTTAAGGTTATCCAGGAGGCCTGTAAAAATACCGGTATGCCGGAGGGGGTCGTCCAGTTCATTGAGAACACGGATAGAGCGCTGGTAGACCACCTGCTTAAAATGAGTCATGTCATCGATTTAATAATCCCGAGGGGCGGGGCGGGGCTGATAAAGTCCGTCAGGGAAAACGCCACCATGGCGGTAGTAGCCGGCGGTATCGGTGTCTGTCATACATATGTAGATAAAAAAGCCGACCTTGCCAAGGCGGTAGCTATCGTCTACAACGCCAAGGTGCAGCAGCCTACGGTCTGCAATGCCCTGGATACGGTACTCGTTCATAAGGACATCGCCGAGAGTTTCCTGCCCATGATGGCCGCCGAACTGAATAAAGCCGGCGTGGAACTCCATTGCGACGAAAGAGCTATGGCCGTCCTTAAAACTGATAAAGCTCTGAAACTCGTTCCTGCCGTGGATGATGACTGGGGCAAAGAGTTCCTGGCACTCATTGCGGCGGTAAAAGTGGTTGACTCCCTTGACGCAGCTCTGGAGCACATTGAACGCTATACCTCGGGCCATTCCGAGGCCATCATCACCGAGGACCACCCGGCGGCGATGCGTTTCCTCAACGAGGTAGATGCCGCCTGCGTGTACGTCAATGCCAGCACGCGCTTTACCGACGGGAGTCAGTTCGGGCTGGGGGCCGAAGTAGGCATCAGCACGCAAAAGCTCCACGCGCGGGGACCGCTGGGACTTAAGGAGTTGACCACCTACAAGTGGATTATCATGGGAACAGGCCAGGTAAGGCCGTAGATTATAAGATCAGGTGTCATTCTGAGGAGTCCCGACTTTATCGGGACGACGTGAGAATCTACTATTATGCTCTAAAACAGGTATAATCCAGGAAAAGCCATCATTCAACTCCAGCTATCTCATCATAAAGGTCGTGCCAGTCTGGGTTGAAAGCATTTACCAACGCCACTTTCTTGACCCGTTTCCAACTCTTTATCTGCTTTTCTCGTTCTAATGCACTCAGGATATCCTCTACGATCTCATAATAGACAAGCTTATGTACTTTATACCTTTTGGTAAATCCTTCAAATATATCATTCTTATGTTCGTAAATTCTTCTTATTAAGTCGTTAGTGACACCGGTATAAATGGCGGTGTCACTAGCAGTGGCCAAAATATATACGTAATACCTGCTGTTCGGCATTATTGTATAATATTAGATTCTCACGGGCACTTCGTGTCCTCAGAATGACAAAGGTCTACTTCCCGCTCTTCAATACTTCCTGCTGAACCTGGAAAAGCTGCTGGATTCCTTTTTCCGCCAGCGAAAGTATATCATCGATGGACTGTTTGGAGAAGGGTTTACCCTCAGCCGTGCCCTGTACCTCGATGAAATGGCCT
>CAYYVO010000212.1:0-4253 GCA_964475175.1 uncultured Dehalococcoidaceae bacterium
TTGCCAGTCTCCCGGACGTCAAAGATAGCACGATTTTACTGGGTGGTTTTTCCAAGGCCTATGCTATGACCGGCTGGCGTATCGGTTATGCAGCGGCGCCGAAGGAGATAATCGCCGCCATGACCAAGATACACCAGTACACCATAATGAGCGCCCCCACCATGGCCCAGGTGGCCGCCATCGAGGCGTTGAAGACCGGCGAAGCCAGCGTGATGGAGATGGTGGAGGACTACAACCGGCGGCGGATGATTATCGTCAAGGGATTCAACGACATCGGGATGCCCTGCTTCGAGCCGCGGGGGGCTTTCTACGCTTTTCCCTCCATAATCAGCACGGGCATGGAATCGGAAGAGTTTTCTGAAAAGCTTCTCATGGAGGAGAAGGTGGCGGTAGTGCCCGGTTCGGCTTTCGGGGATTGCGGGGAAGGCTACGTACGCTGCTGCTACGCTACCTCACTGGCGGATATCGAGGAAGCCCTGACGCGGATGCGACGTTTCATAAAGAAGCACGGATAGTAAAGTTTGGCTTTCCTTTGTTTTCCTTTTTTATTTGACATTGGATTATTTGTATAGAGTAAAACGACTAACATATACGGTTAATATGTGAACAGGAGGTAGCAATGTCCACAGAGCCGGAGCAACCGAAGAAGCAAAAGGGTGTTTCAGGATTAGCGATACCGGCCGGTCTTTTTATCGGCCTGGGTGTCGGCTTTTTAATTGACAATATTGTTGCCGGTCTTTTCCTTGGCCTGGGCGCCGGTTTTCTGGTCATGCTATTGGCGCGAGCCAAGCTGGGAGAATGGTAAGTATCAGGACACCGTTAGAGATAAAATTCTAACCTAGCCCTTATCTACCACGAAATTAAACGCGGCTATATACTCATCTACGGTATCCTCGACTTCCATCAGCGTGGCGCTGTGAAAAATGGGGTCGGTGCTGTTTTTCTCCTCCCCGGGGAAGAATAGCTGCGTGGTCAATACGGGTGAGTCTTTACCAGCCTGTACCTTTACGTGAACATGGGCGGCGCGGAACAGGTATTCCTTAGGTCTTACCGTTTCCAGGCGGTAATGACCGTCTTTATCCGTATACTGGTGCCCCCGCAGGTTATGGCCTTCATTGTCATACTCGCCGCTACCGTCGGCATGCCAGAAATCCAGCCAGGCCCCGGCGACAGGACGTCCTTTTCGGTCGTATAGGTACCCTTCAATAACCAGTTTTTTACCGGCTGTGCCCGGTCCGACTATATTTGTGCGTTCCGGTGAGCCGGTCTTATAATACGGGCCTTCCTCTCTGGGGAGGGTCGGTTTAGAGTCTGATTTTGCTGCATTATTTTTTACGGACATGATATTATCTCCCGCTAATTGCCTGTATTACTGGTTTAAAGATTAATATAAATAATAAATGATGTCTATAATATATGTCACATGCAGACCTCGGTCTTTGCCTTCGAATTTCGTTTCTAGAAGTTTTCTGTCTCCGGAAAGGAACCGCGTTGCCTTGTTCCGGAAAAGAGGATGGAAACAAATCCCATGACCGATAACGCGAGGAGTACCAGGAAAGCGACGTTATAGCTCGTGGTTATATCGAAAATGTAGCCGGTTGCCAGCGGGCCGATAGCTCCACCCATCGAACCGCAGAAGATAACGATGCCGAAGATGGCCCCGTGGGAGCGGGTCCCGAAGAACTCGGCTATCGTCGGCGAGATAAGGGCATAGAAGCCGCCGTGGCAAAAACCGTATGCCGCCGTAAACAGTAGTATCGACCAGGTTTCCCCGGCCAGCTGCAGCCAGGCGAATGAAGCAATCAGTATCGCAAAACTGATAAGCAGGGCACGCTTGTTACCGAGTCGGTCGCCGGTGATACCCATGACCAGCCTGCCGATGATGCTGGCTCCGCCGATGATGGATATCATGGTAGCCCCGAACGATTCGGAGAATCCGAGGTCGACCATATGAGGCGAAAAATGCACGATAATCGTGAACGTGCACCAAAGGATTACGAAGAAAGCCACACATAACATCCAGAAACGCAGGGTGCGGACCGCCTGTGCCAGAGAAAGTCCCGTTTCATGCAATCGTTGATTTAGATTGTTTCCTGTTTTCTCTCCATCGGGGAGCAGTCCCATCCGGGCCGGGTCCCGGCGCAGCAATTGGGCTCCTAGCACCAGCACAACGCAGAGGACGATGCCTATGATTTGAAATGATGTGCGCCATCCGTAATTCGAGATGAGCCCGGCCGCTACGAGGGGCATAATCATTATGCCCACCCCGGTGCCTATTTTCACAATGCCGCTCATCATTCCCCTTCGTTTTATGAACCACCGGGCTGTTGTGGAAAGGAGGATGACATCCGTCCCGCTGACGCCAATACCTACTATCAGGCCGTGGAAGATGTACAGCTGCCAGATGCTGTTTATCTGCGACATGAGAAAGTAACCGAGACCTGCTAATATGCCGCAAAAGACTATCAGTATCCTGGGACCGAAGCGGTCATTAAGGTTTCCGAGCACAATAGCCCCGACACCAAGTGCTATCTGGCTTAATGATGCGGCACCGGAGATGGTTGCCCTTGGCCAGCCGAAGTCATCGAGTAATGGATTGAAAAAGACTCCGAATGAGTTGTATATTCCCCATACCAGTACCTGTATTATGAACGCGACCGCCACCAGGATGTAGCCATAGAATATCGCCGGTCTTTTATTTTGTTCCGGTAAAGGGTCAGGTTGGCGGGTTAAAGCGGATTTGTTTGGCATAGACACCTGAAAGGGGACAACATAAAAGTATGAAGGTCCGGGTTATCCCAGACCGACTCTTTCTCTAACTTTATTCAGGGTTTTCTCGGCGAGGGGGCGGGCCTTGGTGGCTCCCTCCGCCAGAATAGCGTCGATATGGCCTGCCTCGGCGGTGAGTTCGCGGTAGCGTTCTTGTACGGGGCGTAGACCCTCTACAACTACCTCGGCCAACGCTTTCTTAAGGTCGCCGTAGCCTTTGCCTTCGAACTTCTTTTCTATTTCCTTTTCTTTTTCCCCGGTAAAGGACTGGTAGATAGTGAGCAGGTTATTAACGCCCGGGCGTTTCTCGTTAAAGAGGACATCGCGGTGCGAGTCCGTGGTTGCTTTCATTATTTTACTGCGGATGACGTCTGGCTCATCGAGTAAATCGATGGCATGACCAGCGCCCATCTCGCTGCCGCTCATCTTCTTGGTGGGGTCGTCCAGGCCCATGATGCGGGAGCCGACACTGGCAATCAACGGCTCCGGCAGCACGAAGGTCTCTCCGTACATCGAGTTAAAGCGCTGCGCGGCATCCCGGGTAAGTTCCACATGCTGTTTCTGATCCTCGCCAACGGGGACGACATCGGTATCGTAAAGCAGGATATCCGCGGCCATCAGCGAAGGGTAATCGAAAAGGCCGACGCTCACGTTCTCTTTCTGTTTCACCGATTTTTCCTTGAACTGGGTCATACGATACATCCAGCCCATGGGAATAAAGCAGTTGAGAATCCAGGCCAGCTCGGAATGGGCGGCGACGTGTGACTGCACGAAGATGATAGACCTATCGGGGTCTATGCCGGAAGCGATGAGCAGACCGGCAAACACACGAATCCTCTCTTTAAGCAGCTCGGGTTCCTGCGGCACGGTTATGGCGTGCAGGTCTACAACGCAAAAAATATTATCATAGTCATCCTGCATGGCCGCCCAGCGCCTGATGGCCCCAAGATAACGTCCTATGTGAATTTCACCGGTCGGCTGAATGCCGGAAAACACGCGTTTTTTCATCTGAAACTCCTTACATGCGAGTTTACCATAAGGCCGGGCGTACCGACAAGATGATTTGACCGCAGGAGAGTGCGCTTGTTACCATGGATTATCCGGAGGTGAAGACATGATTAGAACCTTCAACGGCAAGACGCCCAAGATAGCCGCATCGGCCTTTATCAGCGAGGCCGCCTATATCGTCGGCGACGTGGAAATAGGGGAGCACTCCAGCGTATGGCCGGGGGCTGTAATAAGGGGCGATTCCGGCCGTATCATTATCGGCAGCAATACCGCCGTCGAGGACGGCTGCGTGATTCACTCCACTTCTAATAAAGTCACCGTCATCGGTGATATGGTGAATATCGGGCACAGTGCCGTCATTCATGCGCTAAGGATGGGTAATAACGTTTTGATAGGCATGAACGCCACTGTCCTCGAAGGGGTTGAAATCGGTAACTTCTGTCTCATCGGCGCCGGCAGTCTGGTGAAAGAAGGCA
>CAYYVO010000213.1:0-4200 GCA_964475175.1 uncultured Dehalococcoidaceae bacterium
CGGCGATACTATCTGCTCTTCCTCAACGAAAACTTTCTGCCGGACGGCCACATATAGTGTCAGCGCCAGCGAAACCGCCATGACGAGGCCACTCCAGAGAAAAGGGCTGAGTTTAGATTTCATGATTTCAACTAATTATAAAAAAGGGCTGAACTAAAAGCAATTGAACTTTTCAAGCCGAAGGGGTATATATTTAGTTGACGGCACCCCGTGAATTATACTGTATGGAGTATGGGGAGATAATTATGGGACTGTATAAACATTTACTTGTATATATTATTGTATTCTTGTTGCTTGCTTCAGCGGCGGGGTGCGCCGGACCTGCTACCGAAACCGGGGGTAATGTATTTGCGATATATTTACTCGAAGGTGAAAATATGAGGGAGTTGCCTGGTGACCTTAACGAGCTTGTCCTGCGGGAAGAACCCTGGCTGACTATCGACGAGATTGATTTTTACGATTATTCCACTCATTACATCTATCTTAAAGAAGACAGGTTTCCGCCTTTTCCATCGGAACTGCCGACCTCACTTTTATATCCTTTCGTGGTGGTCGCCGGCGGGGAAAGGTGTTACCCGGGACACTTCGTCTCTACGGTCTCATCCTACGCCCCTCCAAACCCGGTGATAATGATGGATGATTTTGCTGGTTTCTACCCTGAGGACATTATCGCCATAGAGGAAGGCTATTTCGGCAGCACGGCACCGGATTTACGCGACGATAAGCGTGTGCGGCAGGCTTTATTGGAGAGCCACAAGCTCCGGGAGGGCATAAGCGTCGAGTTGAAAGATGTTGAAATCGTCAGCCGCCGGGCGGGAGAAACGACCCTTAGCTACACCTTTACCGTTACCAATAATGGTGATGAGGCACTCTACGTGCCCGATCCCGATAATATGGGCAGCGGGCTTTTCCACTATTATAACAACGGAGTCGTCCTCCAAAACGCAACCAACCCCCGCGTTTCTTTTTGGGCGGAACATAAATCCGTAACCGCCCCGGAGTCACATGAAAGCTGGGAAAAGGCATGGTTTACCCGGATAAGCAGCGGCGAATCGATTGACAGGACAGTGATATTGAACGGCTACCCGGAAATACCCCCGGGCGATTATTCCTGCCGTTTTTCCTATAGTGGTCCTCATAATATCGATAAAAGCGAGAGGATTCTCCCCAACGGCAGGCTCTGGCTTGGTAGGATTCAGTCAAGTGCTTTAATGATAACGGTGGGGAATTAGGGGCTGGTCTGAAATCACATTCTAGCCGGGATAATACTGAAACAGCCAGATGACGTCCTTTTGACCCTGCAAATAACGCTGTTGTACAATGCGGATGGTTGTGGGAATTCAGCATTGAAAGGAGCTACACATGGCTGGAGGATACATGGGAAAGCTCTTGTTCGTCGATCTTTCCACGGGGAAGATAGAAGAAGAACCGCTTGACGAGAGCTTGTGTAGAAACTATATCGGGGGATACGGCATCGGGGCGAGGATACTCTACGACCGTCAGAAAGGCGGCGTCGACCCGATGGGGCCGGAAAACCATTTCGGAGTTCTAACCGGGCCGCTTACCGGTACCCCTGCCGTCAGCGGCGCGCGTTATGCCGCGGTGGCCAAATCACCTCTCACCGGGGGGTGGGGTGACGCTAATTCCGGTGGATTTTTCGGACCATACATGAAGTTCGCCGGTTATGACGGCGTTTTCTTTACCGGTATCTCGGATAAACCCGTATATTTGCTGCTGGATGACGGCAAGGCCGAACTGAAAGATGCTGGTCATGTCTGGGGAAAAATCACCTATGATACCGAAGATATTCTGGAAGAGGAAAACGGCAAGGGCTCGAGGGTAATCTGCATCGGTCCGGCGGGTGAGAAATGTGCTTTCGTCGCCAGTATTAACACTCATAAAGGAGACGCCGCCGCGCGCGGGGGAATGGGGGCGGTAATGGGCTCCAAGAAGCTCAAGGCTATCGTGGCCAGGGGCAACCAGAAAGTACCGATTGCGGATATCGAGGCGGCGAACCGGGTAAGGCAGGAGCACATCGATGATTTGAACGCCATTGGATTCCTCAAGCAGTTTCATATGTACGGCACCGGCGGCCACGGCAACATGTCGGCCCTCAGCGGCGACACTCCCGTAAATAACTGGGGAGGTATCGGCATTATCGATACCCCGGATGTTACCGGTCTGAATAAAGACGTGGTAATAGCCAATCTGGACAAGAGAATCGGCTGCTGGAACTGCCCGGCCGCCTGCAAGGGTAGCCTGAAAGCGGGAACCGGTGAGTACAAGTACCCGGCGGGTAATCACCGCCTGGAATACGAAACCATCGGCGCTTTCGGGGTGAACTGCGGCAATACAAACGTACCCTCTATAGAGATGGCCAGCCACCTCTGCAACGCCTATGGCATGGATACGATATCGGCCGGTACGATTGTCGCCTTTGCCATGGAGTGCTACGAAAACGGCATCCTCACCAAGCAGGATACGGACGGTATCGAGCTTAATTGGGGAAACCATCAGGCCCTGGTGGCCATGGTGGAAAAGATGGTAAAGCGCGAAGGTTTCGGCGACATCCTTGCCGACGGTGTAAAAATAGCCGCAGAGAGAATCGGCAAAGGCTCAGAGAAATTCGCGGTACATATCGGCGGGCAGGAAGTAGGCATGCATGACCCCAAGGTGCTCAGTCACCAGTTCCCGGGTATGCCATCTTCCGCATTATACCGGATGAGTCCTACGCCCGGTCGGCACACCCAGGGTTTTGGCCCCACCAGCTTTATAAACAACGTGAACAATTGCCTGGGCACCTGCATGATTCTATTTTTATGGAACACGCCTAACGGACCTTTCGTAGAGCAGACCGTTAACGCAGTAATGGGCTGGGGTACCACCATGGAAGAGCTGACGAAGACTGGTGAAAGGATTGCCAACTTAAGGCATGCCTTTAATCTCAGGGAAGGACTTAATCCCCTGGAGCACTTCGTCCATCCTAGGGTAGTCGGCAAGCCGCCGCAGAAGGAAGGGCCTCTGGCCGGCATATCACCGGATGTAGAAGCAGAATCTTGGTGGCTCCTAGGCACGCTCGACTGGGACCGCAAGACCACAATCCCCAGTCGCAACAAGCTGCTGGAGCTTGGCCTGGATGATATCGCCGAGGAACTCTGGCCGCCGGAAAAGATGCCCAGAATGGGACCTCCCGGGGGGCCATAGGGCTGCCGTAAAAAGACAGGTTGAACAAAGGTAGGGGCATTGGACTATGTTTAAGTGTACGGTGGAAATATACGGCCTGCCGCAGAAGATTATAACTCTGCGCAAGGTAGAGGTAGAGTTGGAAGAAGGCGCAGGCCTTGAAGAAGTTATCGCCGGAATGAGGCAGCAAATACCGGGAATGATAGGCCCGGTTATACTCAAAGATAAGGACAGCCTTATGGAGCGTTTTGTGTTCAATGTCAACGGGCGTTTTTACTTTAAAGATGGGGGAAATCTGCAGATAAAGAAGGGCGACCACATCGCCCTTCTTTCGGTAGCTACCGGTGGGTAGGCTTTATGCCGGTAGGGAATTAAAAGATTAATATAACATCTTGAAAACAAGTTCTGATTATTAGAACTGTATGCCAAGACCCAGCCTGTTGTTACTTGACAAAGAATTAATCGCGGGTGTAATATTTTGCATCTGATGTTATATATTAGCGATAGCTGGACAATTTATCGAGAACATCAGGTTCCTTCTAATAGTTTTCGGTATTGGCTCGGGCTGCATATCGGCCTTATAAAGTCGGTTGTTCAGTAGGAGGAGGTGATATAAAGGGATTAGTGGATTAAATAAGTTATCCGGATTTTGCATAGGAGGTATGATATTAGAATGAGAAAGTTATTCTTAATCACTTTATCTGTAATTTTGATTACCGGCATGATACTAGCCGGCTGTGCCGAACCCGAAGAGCCGGCACCAACCCCGCCTCCAACCCCCGCACCGGCACCGGAAAAACCGGCTCCTCCACCAGAACCGGAAAAACCGACCCCGGCCCCCGGCCCTCCCCAGGTGACTCCCCCTGAAGAAGGGGAAGGTCTGGGAGACCTGGCAAAGCCTGAAGGCGGTAAGGAAGGCGGCTGGCTTATTATCCCTGCCAGTGCCGAAATATCTAACATCGGCCATACCGCAGAAATCAGCAATCCCGGAGACGCCGGCTACAGCTTCGTCTGCAC
>CAYYVO010000214.1:0-4186 GCA_964475175.1 uncultured Dehalococcoidaceae bacterium
AGCGTAGGCCGTACAGGTCTCGAACCTGTGACACCCTGATTAAAAGTCAGGTGCTAAAATATTACCTCTTGAACTGGATTTCAAACCCAAGGTGGCTAGGAAACCACCAGATTAAAAGTAGTACTCAACTCTGGTAAGTAACTGAGACCTCCAAGTAAGCCTGCGATTTTTCATATTCACGTGGAATAATTAGTTTCGGCGACGCGATGCTGATTATCTGAACTATATATTGTATTAAAATATTTTTTTACCGGATGATAGCTGATATTTGTATACCAATCTTCTTAATGGTTCAGAAGACTATATACCCGTTAAGAATGGCTGACCATATATATGTCCCTTACCCACTTACCGAAAGATACACAGGCTGGCATTGGACATTGAAGAGACAACGTGCTAAGATAGCAATGTCACTAAGGGGAAGGAGTTAAAATCTTTCTTAAGGAGGCAAGAGAGTGATCTGAAGCAGCTAAATTGGCACAATGTCTGGGGGCTAGTGGCCTGATTATCGAAGAATCAACCTCACCCCGTTGAGCCCAGAGATTCATAGATCAAGCAGTCCATCAGCAACAGGCTGTTTACCCGCTTCACAAGCATCACCTCTTGAGCATTCACCCCCAAAAGTAGTAACGCCATGCGTTACCCGCGCTAACCCCCCGAGTTTCCTCGGCAACAAACGCCACATTAACCGCCCTGTTTTTTCGGAAAAGGAAATACCTGTGCCCGTTTTTCTTTCCCGTTTCTACATAGAAAGAGATAAGATTTATTATGTTAACTTTGAATAATCCGATAGACATCGACAAACAGGGAGTATACAGCCGCATCGGCTGCGACGACGATTACCGGCCGTCAGCACGCATTACCACTCTGGTAGACGACTATATCGAGAACTATCACGACTTTCTGTCACCATCGTATTCTTATAAAATAAGAGACATTATATCGGTCGAGGGAAACCGCATTGACCTCGGCGATTCGATAATCCTGGAGAGTAAAATCATCGGCAAACTCTTAGGAAAGTGCGAGAAAGTTGCCGTGTTCGCCCTGACCATAGGCAATTATCTGGAAGACCTCGTAGCTCATCTCGCGGACAACGGACTCATCGTCCAGGCTACCGTGCTCGATGCTATCGGCTCGGGTACGGCTGAGGAACTGGCGGCCACTGTCGAAGACAGGGTAAAGGTAATAACCACTGCCGAGGGTATGGTTATCAGCCGGCGTTTCAGTCCCGGCTATTGTGATTGGAAAGTAAGCCAGCAGCGGATGGTCTTCCGTGCCCTGGGCGAAGACACCGCCGGCGTAAAACTAAATAAGAACATGTTGATGCTGCCGCAGAAATCCATTTCCGGTATTATCGGCATCGGCTTACCCGGTAGAGAAATAGAACAATATAACCCATGCCAGACCTGCAGCAAGAAGGACTGCCCGGGCAGGAGGAGATGAGACATTAAAGGATGATTCGAAAAGGGCTGGCCGGGGGCAATTACAAACCACTCACCCCCGAAGCCATCGCCAGGATAAATGAGACGGTATTACGCGTAATTGAGGAAATAGGCTGTAAAGTAAAGTCCGATATAGCGCTGGAATCTCTGGAGAAAGCCGGCGCTACAGTAGATAAAGAAAAGCGACGGGTCCGGCTATCCCGTGAAAAAGCCCTCGAACTCATCGGAAAAGCTCCCTCCGAGGTTAAACTCTGCGGTCGTGATGAAAAACACGATATTCTTCTAGGTGGCAACCGGGTCTATACCGGCACCGGGGGCACCGCACTTTATATCTATGAACCGAAAACCGGTGAAAAAAGGCAGGCCACCCTGGGCGACCTGAAAAACATCGCCAGGCTGGTCGATAAACTCGATAATATCCACCTCTTTTTACTTCCCACCTACCCCAATGAACTGCCATTCGAACAGGTAGACGTCAACCGTTTCTTTGCGGGACTCGATAACACTACCAAGCACATCATGGGCGGCGTCTATACGCCCGAAGGTATGCAGCAAGTAATCCGAATGGCCGAAATAATTGCCGGCTCGCCCGAGGCACTCCGCGAACGCCCCATAATATCCATTATCACCTGCGTTATCAGTCCTTTGATTATCGATGACAAGTACGGTGATCTGGTAGTCGCCGGGGCAAAAAGCGGCCTCCCGCTGGTATGCCCCTCGGAGCCGCTGTGCGGAGCTACCTCGCCGGTAACACTCGCCGGCAATCTGGTCGTACAGACGGTGGACTCGCTGATGGGAGTAATACTTGCGCAGACCGTCAATCCCGGCACGCCGGTTATCTTCGGCTCGGTGGCGACAAATACAGACCTCAGAGACCTAAAATATATCGCCGGTTCGGTGGAGATGGGGCTGCTCAATGCCGCAGGGGCCCAGATGGCACAATTTTATAAGCTGCCGTACTACGCAACCGGCGGCATGACCGACTCCAAGACGCTGGATTCCCAGAGCGGTTACGAATCGGCTATTACCAACCTGCTATGTGCCCTTTCCGGCGCCAACTTTATACATGACTCAGCCGGTCTGATGGAATTTGCCATGACCGCCTGCTATGAAAAATATGTAATCGATAACGATATCCTGGGTATGGTTATGCGAGCGGTGGAGGGTATACGGGTGGACGACGAAACCCTGGCTTACGACGTTATTAAAGAGATGGGACCGGGGGGAAATTTCATCACTGCTAAGCACACGCGTCGGTTTATGCGCAAGGAGCACTACCAGCCCACCATCAGCGACCGTAACGAACGGGAGGTTTGGGAGGCAAGGGGAAGCAAGGCCAGCTGGCAAAAGGCCTCCGATGTCGTTAAAACGATTCTTGATACCCCCGCCGAAGGCCTGCCGGATGCCGTTAGGGAACAGGTACGATCGGAGTTAAAGGATATAGTGGATTGACCCTTGCCGTTAGTTTTTGGAGAGAGATATGCCTGAGAATATTATCAAGTTAATTAAAGAGAATGTCGTGCAGGGGAGGGTTACCAGCGAGGACGAAGGTATGGAAGAAGGTATGGTGGGACAGGCTGGCGTAACTGAACTCGTTGAAGAAGCCCTGACCATGGATATTCCCGTCTCGGACATTATCGACCAGGGACTTACCGCTTCGATGGAGACCGTCGGCCAGAAGTTCGAGAACGAGGAATACTATATCCCGGATATGCTCGCTTCCGCAGAGGCCGTGGGGGCAGCCATGGAGCTCCTCGAGCCTCACCTGGCCGGCAGCGGCGTCACGCCCAAAGGCAAAATAGTCATCGCCACGGTCAAGGGAGACATGCATGATATCGGCAAGAATATAGTGTCTATTCTGCTGCGCGGGGCCGGCTATATTGTAAAAGACCTCGGTAATGACATGGAGCCCGAGGACATCGTTAAGGCCGTCAGGGAAGAACAGCCGGAGTACCTGGGACTGTCCGCACTGCTTACCAGTACCATGGTGCATATGGAAGAGACGATTAAGCAGCTTACCGAAAGTAGCCTCAGGGATAAGGTCAAGATAATCATCGGCGGAGCCCCGGTAACGCAGGAGTACGCCGACAATATCGGCGCCGACGGTTACGGTGCCGACGGCTTTCATGCCGTGGCCGTGGTGGAAGCCCTGAACTCCCCAAAGGAGGAATAAAATGCCCCGAGAAGGAATATTAGTCAAAAACCCAATCGAGAGGCTTACCAGCGAGCAGGTCCGGCAGATACACGATGCCTCAATAGAGATACTGAAAGACCCCGGTCTGTTATGCTTCAATAAAAAAGCCGCCGAAATTTTTCGTAAAAATGGCGCCGAGGTCGATGATGTTTCCGGCGACAGCCCCTGCTGGCTCGTTAAGATACCGGAGAAACTCGTTGACAGTGCCCTCGAAAGCGCCCCCAAGACAGTTACGCTGGGCGCCAGGAATCCTGATAATGCCCTCGTCATGAAGGGCGACGAAGCCCGCGTTTACTTCATCACCGGTTCGGAGACTAACACCTGTCTGGATGTCGAGTTTCCTGATTATGTCAAGAAGTCCGACCCTTCAAAGGAAATCAAGGTGCCGGAGTTTATCCCGCGCCGGGGCACCGTGGCAGATCTGTGCGACTCCGCTCACGTCTGCGAGCTTCTGGATACGGTCGATGGCTATATCCGCACCGTCAATATCCAGGATAAAGATATCACCGAAGAGAATAAGGACGTTAATAAATATTTCGCCTGTCTCAAC